>JBGSVR010000070.1:0-5974 GCA_041752855.1 Thermosynechococcaceae cyanobacterium | reverse complement strand
TGGCTCACTTGGGTCAGTATTTGCTTCGCCTGTTTCTCATTGAGAGATTCCAGCCCAAACCCAAACCACACGTCAATTGCCCGAATCACAGCGCTAAAGCGCGTTAGGTTCTCTGCCACAATCAGCCGTAACATTCGCCCGAAGGCAACGGGGTGGGCTTCATCAATGGTTTCTAAAATAGTTTGTCGCAGCCCTTCCTGTCGCTGGGCGGCTAACAGCAACCGTTCAATAAAATCCCAGCCGTTTGGGTCATTGGCGACCAGTAGCGCACGGGTGACATGTCGCCCCATTGCGCCAATCTCATGGTCGCCCCGTGCAGAATCTAGCAAAATTTGCGAAATGCTTTGCCCTAATTCATCGCCTTGATTGATGGCAGCGGCAAACAAAATACCTAATACGTCTGGTGCGCCATAGCCCAGATAGGGCACCCAAGCTGCAAGCCACTCTAAATCTTGGTCATAGCCTTCTATTGTGCCAATGAGCTGAATCAGCCACTGGCTTCGTTTTGCCTGTGTAAATTCTGGATGGTGAGGAGTCCGAAACGAGCGCCGACTGTATCCAATGGTGTAGGGCAACTGACTGTGGAACTGCCACGCTAACTCAACGGTAGCGCTAATGTTAGGAAACAAAATGCTAAAGATTTGAGTGAGATCGCCCTCAGACAAACCATTCAGCCGCGTTAGGGCTTTTTGTTGGTTCTCATAGACTTGAGAATAATCCCCTGCACTACCATCCTCTCCAAGGCAAAATAATCCATAGCCGATGGATGCCAGATTTTGAGGGAGTTCCGCAAACTGCCGGATACGGTGCGATCGCCAGTCTTTGCTAACAATCAACTTAAGTTGGGCTTGGGCAACTTCAGGATTCAGCATTTTACAAAGGGTTTGACGGTTTCATGTATAGATTACCCACCCTGCCGAGTTTTCACTACAGCACTAGTCTTTGTCAGAACGATCACCCCAACTTCAATCTAAAGCAATTGGTATGATTTGGGAGTCGGAATAGAGGATAGGTCGATGTTTCAGGCTCTCGTGATGACAATTGCGGCTCAAGTCTGCACTGAAGTGACAATCCGTGACATTGATGATGTCACCATTGCCTTTCGGTTCAAAACTGAGGAGGGTGCCAATACTTTTATTGAGGCGATTTCGTCTTACGAAGGAATGCTCTCTTTCTCTAGACTTGAACTGGATGTACTTGTCACTTTTCCTGAAGACTAACCTTTAGTCTGCCACTCCCGCTCTTGATTCGTCAGGAGCGGGTTTTTGTTTGCTTCTGAAGGGCTTAATGACCGTTACACCTTCAATATCGTAGGAAAGTCCTCGACTAGAGCCATCTTGGTAAAAGGCAAGTGCCTGTTCGTGTGTCTCAAACTCTAGATGTAGTCCGCGATCGCTCGGATAAACCTGTTTTGCGTGATGGGTCTGTGCAGTCTGCATTAAAATCTCCTCAGCCATCTTTTGACGATTTCTATGTCAACCTTAGCTTGTTTTTTGTCAAAGCCCATATACCCACCCACTAACGGAACCAACCGCAGAAACAGCAGTTGAGAATTGGGGGTGAGAGGGGCGATCTCATCCAATCTTTCAATCTGCTCGTCGTCTATAAACACAAAATACAGTCCATCCTCAAAGGCTTGGAGCGCAACTTCAACAGCGGCATTTGCCTCAACTTTTTGGTCTAACTCACTGCCACCAGATTCAATTTTTCCCTGCTCTACCCCAAGCTGAATTTGTTCTGGACTCAAAATCCGCAATAGCCGACGCTGACTTTGGCGCGTTTCAAAGGCGCTGACTTCGGCAAAAACTAGGTGCGTAAGGAGCGATCGCAGGGACAGTTTTTCTATCTCTATCGCTGCGGGTAAAGTCAGCTCCCAATCTGTAAAAGTAGGGCGAGTTTTGCCCATGACTTTTCCAGAGATCGTTAATTTCGTAGACATGGTTCAAAAGCTAATCCAGAATTCCAGTCCAATCGAGTATAAATCCGATTAATAGAATCGAGATTCAGCGAAAAGGCAGTCATTTTGGGTAAACCCCATCGTATTGATTGCACTATTCCAAATTATCCCGTCTCTCAAGCAAGCTTGCCTATCCTAGAAACGAGCGTATTATAAAGATTGAGAAATTTGAGGTATTGCAATGGAAGCCCGTATGCCTGTCCTGAAATCAGTGGCGGGGCTTCGTCGCTTTTTGCAAATGCACCCGTCCGATGTGCAGCGCAGCAGCCAGAACGAAGGCTTGCTAGGGCACCTCGGGCTTGTCCCCACAATGGGCGCACTCCATCTGGGGCACCGGAGTTTAATTCAGCGGGCTAGACAAGAAAACGCCGTTGTGATCGTCAGCATTTTTGTGAATCCCCTTCAGTTTGGGCCAGCCGAAGATTTTACCCAATACCCCAGAACCCTAGACCCTGACCTCGCCCTCTGCCAAGAATGTGGGGTAGACGCGGTTTTTGTGCCCAATGCAGCCGAATTAGTTTCCAGTCGCCCCATTACCCAAGTGGTGCCACCAGCAAGCTTGACCGAAGGACTGTGTGGGCGATCGCGTCCCCATCATTTTCAAGGCGTTGCCACCATCGTGCTGAAACTGCTTAACTTAGTACAGCCCCATCGCGCCTACTTTGGGCGCAAAGATGCCCAGCAGCTTGCCATTCTTCAGCAGCTTGTGAAAGATCTCAATGTGGCAACCACAATTGTGCCCTGCCCCATCGTGCGCGAACCCAATGGACTCGCCTACAGCTCACGGAATCAGTACCTAAGTAAGGCTCAAACTCAGCAGGCGCTGGTACTTTCTCAAGGGCTGAAACAAGCTGAAGCTTTATTTAAGACAGGGATCAAAGACCGAAGTTTATTATTAAGGATGATTGAAGCAACCGTGGCACAAGAATCGGGGGTACAGGTGGAGTACATAGAAGTAGTCGATCCGCAGACGCTGGAGCCATTGGCACAGGTTGATGCCGTAGGCATGGTGGCGATCGCCGCTCGCGTGGGCAACACCCGTCTCATTGACAACATCGTGCTAGATAGCCGCAAACCCATTCTGGCGATCGATGGCCCCGCAGGTGCAGGAAAATCCACGGTCACGCGCCTGTGTGCCAAAGAACTTGGCCTCATTCATCTGGATACTGGGGCGATGTATCGCGCCATGACGTGGCTGGCGCTTCAGTCAGATGTGCCGCTGGACGATGAAGTGGCGATCGCCGATCTCGTCAGTCAAGCCGAACTAGAACTTAAACCCAGCGACCCCTTAGAAGTAAAAGTGAATGGGCATGATGTCACCCAGGCCATTCGTTCGCTGGAAGTAACCGCTCATGTATCTACCCTTGCCGCCCAGCCAGCGGTACGAGATATTTTGCGGCAACAGCAGCAGGCTTACGCACAGGTTGGGGGCGTGGCTGCTGAAGGTCGGGATATCGGAACTCATATCTTCCCAGAAGCCGGACTCAAAATTTTTCTGACCGCCTCTGTAGAAGAACGCGCCCGTCGTCGCTACGAAGAGCTACAAACCGCCGGAACCGCTGACATTACCTATGAAAAGCTGGTTCAAGACATTGCAGAACGCGATCGCAAAGACAGTCAGCGCAAGACTGCACCACTGCGCAAGGCCGCCGATGCTGTTGAGATTTTGACCGACGGCCTGAGTGTAGTGCAGGTGACAGACAAAATTGTGCATCTCTATAAAGAACGATGTCCAGGCCATGCCCTTGGGGTGTAGGATGCGATTATAGGGTTTTTGAAAGTGTTTGTTGCGGCTTAATACGCGCTAGAAATCATTTGTCAGGGTCAGTAGATATGAGCCACTCTGACAAGCTGGGTTCTGGCTGGAGAGCTGGGAATACTAGAAAGATCTCGACATGTGTTGAGGGAAGGGCTTTGGTTTACAGCATGACAGGTGAAGGAATGAAACTGGCCGCACGGATCGCTCAGGTTCCGGCTTCGATGACGCTGGCGATCGCCGAAAAGGCAAAGGCGATGAAGGCTGATGGGCTAGATGTACTAGGGTTTGGCGCGGGTGAACCAGATTTTGATACCCCAAACCACATCAAGGAAGCGGCGAAAAAAGCCCTAGATGAAGGCAAGACAAAGTATGGCGCGGCAGCAGGGGAAGCGCCATTACGGGAGGCGATCGCCCATAAGCTCTATCGCGATAACCAGTTGGCTTATAACGCCGAGAATGTGATTGTCACAAACGGCGGCAAGCATGGCCTGTACAACATTTTTCAGGCATTTTTAGATCCTGGCGATGAGGTCATTATTCCGGCTCCCTATTGGCTGAGCTACCCCGAAATGGTGAAGCTAGCCTCTGGGATGCCCGTCATTGTCCAGACCGATCTCAGCGAAAATTTTAAGATTACGCCTAGCCAGCTCCAGCAGGCGATTACTCCCCGCACCAAGTTTTTTGTCCTCAATTCTCCGTCAAACCCTACGGGCGTGGTCTACACTCCTGCGGAAATTCGGGCATTGGCGAAGGTAATTCTAGAAAGCCACGTCTGGGTCATCTCCGATGAAATCTATGAAAAGACCCTCTACGACGATGCAGAACATCTCAGCATTGCGGCACTGGGTCAAGAACTCTTTGAGCGCACGTTTGTCTGCAACGGGTTTGCCAAAACCTACTCCATGACCGGATGGCGGGTGGGCTATGTGGCGGGGCCAGTGGATGAAATTAAGGCGATGACGCGGCTGCAAAGCCACAGCACTTCTAATGTTTGTACCTTTGCTCAGTACGGGGCGATCGCAGCCCTAGAAGGCTCCCAAGACTGCGTGAAAGAAATGCTCCATGCCTTTGCCGCACGGCGCACTGTCATGCTCGACTACCTCAATAACATCCCAGGGTTGCAGTGTCCTCAACCCGATGGCGCGTTTTATCTGTTCCCAAGTATTCGCAAAACTGGGATGAGTTCGATGGCGTTTTGTGACGCGCTATTAGCCTCTCATCAAGTGGCGGCGGTTCCAGGCATTGCCTTTGGTGCCGATGACGCCATTCGGATTTCCTATGCCACCGATATGGACACGATTCGCAAAGGGATGGAAAGGCTAGATGACTTTGTGCGATCGCGTTTGGCGTAGTATTTAAAACATTCAGCCGCTATCGAGTGAACCTTTCAGTCGATAGCGGCTGAAAACAAAAAAGCGGGTGAGGGGAATCGAACCCCTATCATTAGCTTGGAAGGCTAAGGTCTTACCACTACACAACACCCGCGATTCTATAACCCAACTTGGAAGCTCGGCTACTTACTAAGTCTAGCACTTTAGTGGTGAAATCAATCGAGTCACAAAATCTACCCCAGCCCAAAGCAGCGTTGGGTAATCCTCAATCCGATAGGTAGACTGTGGTTGCGCTTCAAGCTGTGTTTGAATTTCCATCACCAAGCTTCGGGCATAGCTGCCGTAGGCAACGCCTGAAATGTATTTCAGCGAAGGGTTTTTGGCGGTGGCGCGATCGCACAGCAGCCCAAGCGCTTTAAGTTTTGGCACCGTATGGCGATTGGTGCCGCCTGCTAACTGTACAAACCCAGGAAGCTGCGATCGCAGTACCCGTTCTCCATACTTAATGGTTGCTCGCGTCGCCCCATCCCCAATATCGCCACTCATAGGGCGACCATCGGTTTGCCAAATCAGTGAGCAGGGGAGGGGCTGCATGAGGCTATATAAAACACTCAGATACTCCAACACTCCTTCCTCGTCAGGGCAGCTTACCGAAAGCACCTTTAATTGCGGGAGCATCGGCTGAATTTGCTGCCACAGATGCTGGAATTCAGCCTCGTGACCCACCTGCGTATGTAGCTCTAGTGCCTGTACCAATTCTGCACTCACCAGTGGCGCAATGGCGGCGGTTGTTGCAGGCTGCGATCGCGTTTCAATGTGCCCTACCGGACAAATGGGCAGGCATCGTCCGCAGCCGTAGCATCGGTCTTCGATAATGCCAGATTGGAGGGGAGAAAATGCGATCGCCTCTGCCGGACAAATTGAAAC
>JBGSVR010000069.1:0-3543 GCA_041752855.1 Thermosynechococcaceae cyanobacterium | reverse complement strand
AACTAACGCGTCAATATAAGCTCCATAACGCGATTCGCCGTAAAGCGCGCGCGCTACGGTGGGCGCACCATGATCGACCAAACTTAACGGCAGATGACGAGTCGCCACACGGCCTCCAACACCGCGAGATTTTTCAACCACAACAACGCGATACCCAGCATTCTGAAGAGCCAGCGCACAAGCTAACCCTGTCATTCCAGCTCCGACAATGACTACATCCCACACCGTTTATAAAAACATAAATTTTCACTCAAATCAATATCTCTCTCAAGCAGGCTTGTCTCCCGTAGGCAAGCCACAATTTCAAGCCCTGCATTCAACTATCTGGAGGGGGTCTGGGGGACGCAGCCGTCCTTCAGCGGGGGGCTTGGGGGAAGACACCCCCAATATTACGAACCCACCAAACCTCGCAACACCACCAAACATTTTTGACGACAACCCCCACCCAAAAGCATCGCCTCTAACCATCCTAAAAAGGCGCAAAGTATGTGTGCCCCCACAAAAATAATACCTATCCATAAAAAAGTACCGCCCTTCATTAATGAAGGACGGTACTTTCTTAAACTAACAACTCAATCCACTTTGGAAAGAACTAACCGTTGATTGCAGGAGCAGTCATTGCCACAGGCGCAGACTCACCAGCAGCCAAATCGAGAGGGAAGTTATGCGCATTTCTTTCATGCATCACTTCAAAGCCCAAGTTCGCGCGGTTCAAGACATCTGCCCAGGTATTGATGACATTACCTTGGCTGTCCACGATGGAGTGGTTGAAGTTGAATCCATTCAGGTTGAATGCCATCGTGCTGATGCCCAAGCTCGTCATCCAAATCCCAATCACAGGCCATGCTGCGAGCAAGAAGTGGAGCTGACGGCTGTTGTTGAAGGACGCATACTGGAAGATCAACCGACCGAAGTAGCCATGGGCTGCAACGATGTTGTAGGTCTCTTCTTCTTGACCGAACTTGTAACCGTAGTTAGCAGATTCGACTTCAGTTGTTTCACGTACCAATGTAGAGGTTACGAGTGAACCGTGCATTGCGCTGAACAATGAACCGCCGAAGACGCCAGCAACGCCCAACATGTGGAAGGGGTGCATCAAGATGTTGTGCTCGGCTTGGAACACGAACATGAAGTTGAAGGTTCCAGAGATACCCAGGGGCATTCCATCTGAGAATGAACCTTGTCCGATGGGGTAGATCAAAAGCACTGCGGTTGCGGCAGACAGAGGTGCTGCATATGCGACGCAAATCCAAGGACGCATGCCGAGGCGGTAGGAGAGTTCCCACTGACGACCGAGGTAGCAGGCACAACCTAAGAGGAAGTGAAATACAACCAGTTGGTATGGGCCACCGTTGTAGAGCCACTCATCAAGTGAAGCGGCTTCCCAGATGGGGTAGAAGTGAAGGCCAATGGCGTTGGAGGAAGGAACAACTGCTCCACTGATGATGTTGTTTCCATACATCAAGGAGCCGGCTACTGGCTCACGGATGCCGTCGATATCAACAGGTGGTGCTGCGATGAAGGCAATGATGAAGCAGGTGGCAGCAGCGGCTAGGGTAGGAATCAACAAGACGCCGAACCAACCAACATAGAGGCGGTTGTCGGTGCTGGTGATCCAGCTACAAAACTTTTCCCATGCGCTGGCGCTTTCGCGTCTTTGCAATACTGTGGTCATGGTTTTTTATAAGTGCAGTAATGGTATGGAAGATATGTATGGGGGAAGGAGAAATTTCTCCTTCCTGAATTTAATATAATCTCCTTTGTTACTATTTGTAAAGTTCTTCATGTTTACTTAAGATTTCAGGAGAGCGCGAAAAAATATAACGATAGTTATGGCACTAATCATTGCAGGCGAACGCAGCGGCGTAGGCAAAACGACGGTAACGCTGGCGCTACTGGCAGCCCTGCGTCAGCGCCGCAGCACCGTACAGTCTTTTAAGGTTGGCCCAGATTACATTGACCCGATGTTTCATGCCTACATCACAGGTCGTCCCTGCCGCAATCTTGACCCTGTGCTGACCTCAGAGGTCTACGTCCAGAACTGTTTTGCCCATCATAGCCAGACTGCGGAATGTACGCTCATTGAAGGAGTGATGGGTCTATTTGATGGTGCATCTGGCAAAGACGATACGGCTAGCACGGCTCATATTGCCAGACTGCTGGACGTGCCTGTGGTGCTAATTCTCAATTGCAGCAGTACGTCAAGATCGGTGGCGGCGATCGCCCACGGGTACCGCACCTTTGACCCACGTATCAAAGTAATAGGCGTAATACTTAATCGAGTGGGGAGCGATCGCCACTTAGAACTGCTCACCCAGGCACTAGAACCGCTGAACCTTACGATATTGGGTGTACTGCGCCGTCAAGCAGAAATTGTGCTGCCTGATCGCCATCTGGGACTCATTCCAACAGCGGAACTGAAGAATTTAGATGCCGTCATTGAGCGATTGGCGCACTTAGGCGAAACCTGCTTTGATTGGGCGAAACTGCTGCCCTTACTGGGCGCTCCTGCCCCAATACCACCTCCCGCAGAAGAAATGATACAGAAAAGAAAAGTTCGAGTGGCGATCGCCCAAGACCCAGCCTTCAGCTTTTACTACGCCGATAACCTCGACCTTTTGCAAACCCTTGGTGCAGAGCTAGTGCCCTGGAGTCCTATCGGCGACCGCTCCCTGCCTGAAAATATTCAAGGGCTTTACTTTGGCGGCGGTTTTCCAGAAGTATTTGCAGCGCAATTAGCCGATAACCAGCCTGCAAGACAGGCCGTAAAATCCGCCATCCAGGCCGGAGTGCCCACCTATGCAGAATGTGGAGGGCTGATGTATTTGTGCGATCGCATCATCGACTTTGAGCAAAACGCCTACACCATGACGGGCATTTTCGCGACGGCGGCGGTGATGGGTAAACGACTCACCCTAGGCTACCGACAGGCCACGGCACTTCAAGATAGCTGCTTAGCTAAGAAAGGCGATCGCTTTTGGGGCCACGAATTCCATCGCTCGACGCTAGAGCAAGCACCAGACCAGCCGCTGATTTCGCTCGAAGGGTATGAGTCTCAACAACAATTTGCATCGGAGGGCTGGCAACAGTATCAGGTACATGCAGCTTATACTCACCTTCACTTCGGCGCACAGCCTCAATTAGCAGAGCGATTTTTAGATCATTGTGCTGCGGAGAAAGTACGCACACCATAAACAATGACAGCAAGACTTTACAATAACCTGAGTTCGGGTTAAGCCGAAGGGAGAAAGAACTCATTTATATTGAGCGAGGGCTTCTTTGGCTGATGACAATAGGCAATCAAGCCGCACACAATATTCACCATGCAATTGACTGAACTACGGTGTCGTGAGTGCTCGATTTGAGAGATATTTTTGAGCTGGTCAATAATCGTCTCAATGGTGGAACGCTTACGCGTGAGTAGCTTATCCATCAAAGGCATCAGCTTATTTTTCATATTGCGCTTGGGTTTGACAATCAACTGAATCCCCATCTGAGTTAATAAAGTCTCAAACAACGATTGGGAAATATAACCTCGGTCTG
>JBGSVR010000068.1:0-5317 GCA_041752855.1 Thermosynechococcaceae cyanobacterium | reverse complement strand
GACAAACCCTCATCTGTCTATGGGATGGACGCTCTCGTTATGCAAATTGACCACATTCACTTTTACGTTGAAGACGTCTCTAAACAACGCGACTGCTTTATTCATGCGATGGGGTGTCAGGTCGTCAGTCGCACCGCCAACCTCCACACCGCGACTGAAGTTTTAAAGCATGGTGCTGTTTACTTTGTCTTATCTTCTCCGCTGAGTGTTGATAGCCCTGTCGCGGACTACTTAAAGAAACATCCCCCTGGCGTTGCAGATATCGCCTTGAGGGTGAATGATATTGAACAATTGTTGGCAAAGGCGGATCAAATTCAACTTCCGCTTCAGCGCTCACCTCTAGTTAAAGATCTAAGGTGGGCCAGAATTAATGGCTGGGGTTCTCTAAGCCATACCCTTATTGAAAATAGTTCTGGTGCAGACTTTTGCCAGACTTTTTTTAACCCCGAAGCGCAGGCACATCCTAATTTTGGAGCGGAGGCGGTTACAGGCTTTGCCAGCATTGATCACGTTGTCTTAAATGTTCCAGTTGGGACTTTAGAACAGGCAGTAGCTTGGTATCAGGCTCTATTTGGCTTTCAGGTACAGCAATCCTTTCAAATCCAGACTGAAACATCGGGACTTAACAGTAAAGTTTTGAAGTCTGTAGACGGAGAAATTTATTTCAACATTAATGAGCCGTCTTCAGCTCATTCTCAGATTCAAGAATTTTTAGATGAAAATAAAGGCTCTGGCATTCAGCATATTGCGCTAAAGACCCCTAATATCGTGCAGGCTGTTACGCAGATGCGAGAACGGGGAATGTCTTTTTTGTCTGTGCCCGCTACTTACTATACTCAGTTGAAACAGCGGCTCAAGCAGGTGCAGCGTCCTCCATCTTTGCTTCAGGGAATGCAGCAAATTGAAGCTCAACATATTTTGATGGACTGGAAAGACAGTGCGCCAGAGTCAATTTTGCTGCAAATCTTTTCTCATCCTATTTTTGAGCAGCGTACTTTTTTTTTGAGCTAATTGAGCGGCGATCGCAGGCGCAGGGGTTTGGCGAAGGTAACTTCCGCGCTTTATTTGAAGCCATTGAGGCAGAGCAGATGAAACTGGGCGATCGCCCATAGCCCATTACATTTGACAGGGGTATGGCAATGCCACACCCTACGTGGATTTATTAAGTCCACGATTCTCAGCTCTCCTCAAAAGTTTGGTATTAGCATTTAAGGTGATTTTACGGGATGAAGTCTTTTCCTCCAGACCATACGCTTCAAACACCCCATAGTGGGTTTCATGGGGACGGTAGCGATCGCAGGTTTTTTGAAGGCTGGTATTACCGTTTGACGTTGCCTGAGTACAGACAAACCTTTGCCTTCATGTACTCCATTCAAAATCCGTGTGCTGACAAAGGCTTCAGCGGCGGTGCAGCCCAAATTTTAGGGCCAAATGGAGAATACCTGTGTCGCACCTTTCCTAAAGTCGATCAGTTTTGGGCATGGACTGAAGCGCTAGGTCACGGTCATTGGCGTAAAACGGATCTGGCATTACAACCCGCTGCTCTGCTTGAGCCTGCAATCTTTGATCGTCATATCCAAGAAGGCTATCAAGTTACCGCCACTCACCACCAGGGCATTCTGCAAGATCCTGGTTCTGGGCAGGTGGCAAAGTGGCAGTACAGTGTGCAGTCTGTATATGGTTGGGGTTCATTTGGGCAAAAACAGCAGTCTACAGCCGGTTGGCTGTCTCAGTTTCAAATTTTTGAGCCGGGATGGCAAATCTTAATGGCGCATGGCCTTGCGACAGGCTGGGCAGAATGGAACGGTAAGCGATATACCTTTTCTAATGCTCCTGCCTATAGCGAAAAAAACTGGGGTGGAGCCTTTCCCACTAAGTGGTTTTGGCTCAACTGCAATGCCTTTGACCAAGAACCCGATCTGGCAGTTACCGCAGGGGGTGGACGGCGACAGGTGATTGCTTGGATGGAATCTGCGGCAATGATAGGCATTCACTATCGCGGCAACTTTTATGAGTTTGTGCCCTGGAACGCGACGGTAGAGTGGGAAGTCTCGACCTGGGGAAGTTGGAAAATGAGGGCGAGCAGCGATCGCCACACGGTCGAGATTACCGCAACCACAGCCGAGGCGGGTACGTTTGTCCGAGCGCCAACCGCGCAGGGGCTTGAGTTTGTCTGCCGAGACACCACCAACGGACAGTTAACGCTAAAGCTATGGCACAAGGTCAATGGAAAGACTGAGCTACTGCTTGAGGCACATACTAGCCTGTGCTGTTTAGAAGTAGGCGGTGCCCCTTGGGACATGGAGTGGGTTGAGCGCTGTGGACTGTTAGCCCTTCCAGAGACACGCTAGGGGGAAAAGAATATACTCCAAAAAAAATAGTTGCCAAATAAATTGATAAAACTGACTAATTTGGCGCTTATCTTTGACATTAACCTTCGTGCTACATATCCATAGCCAAACCAGTAATCCAATGTGGGTTGCAAGCAAAAAGAGAGGCTGCACTGCAATCAGCCCCAAGACTGTAGCGCCAATCATGAGGCCGTAGCAGGCTGTTAGCACCCAGCGGGATATATCGAAAACCGATCGCGTCCCTAGACGAATGGTGAGGGTGTTGATTTTGAATTGGCGATCGCCCTCTGCATCGGGGATATCTTTGAAAATAGCGATCGCAAAGGCAAACAAAATCACAAAGGCCGTGAGCGCCCATATTTCTGCCGAAAGACGCTGAGTACCGCCTAAATACTGCTGAAAGTGTAGAAAAAACCCAAGATTTACAATAATGCCGCGCACGCCAAAAATACATAGCGCTGCCCAAAACGGAAACCGCTTGAGCCGAAACGGGGGCAGAGAATAAGCCGTCCCAATCACCACGCTTAAGAGAACGGTCAACCAAAGGTTCATGCCCTGAATGGCAGACAAAACCAGGGCGAGTGCCCCCGTTACGCCCACAATGATTAAACCTTCTTTGCGAGAAAATTCGCCAGAGGCTAACGGCAGAGATGGCTTATTGATGCGGTCAATGTCTACATCCTCAAGCTGATTGAGTCCCACAATGTACAGGTTGGCGCAGAGACTGGGCACTAGTGCAGTGGCGATCGCCCCCAAAAACGGCAGCCAATTGAAATTTGCTCTAGCCGCAGCATCTGCCGCCAGCGCCATAATTGCTAAACCCGTGACGCTAAGGCTGGTGCCGATAATGGTGTGAGGGCGAGAGAACTTCCAAAGCGTCTTCAGCCACTTGATGGTTTGAGGTAGCAGCATATTTGATTTTGATATAGCCATTGAACCGATCTCCTACACTTACCCTCTACTTGGTTGCACGCAGCAATCCATAGCGGATTAAGCCTTGGCGATAGCCTGCGGACATATATTGCAGCGCAAAGGCTCCCTGAAGCGTTTGCCAACCCGCCGTCAAAATTTTAGGAATCACGCTAAAGCTGAGAGCCGAGGTAATCACATCATCCCAAAAAGGGGCGACGGCATCTGACCAATCTGCGGTACGGATTTGCTGGAAGTTTATCTTTTGTGCAATCTCGGCATAGTCGGGTAAGGAAATAACGTAGGGCAAGTGATAAATCCGGTAGATTTTGCCGAGCAGTCCATTCTCTTGAGACGTTAGGGGGCTTTGGGGTGGGTTAATGTCTCGGTGGCACCAGGTCGCCATAATTAAAGTCCCGCCAGGCTTTAGCACTCGGTGGCACTCTTGCAAAAACTTTGTTTTGTCCGGCATGTGTTCGCCACTTTCTAACGTCCACACTAAATCAAACGATTCGTCTGCAAAGGGCATTTGGAGCGCATCCGCGACCTTAAATTGCGCCTGAGTCGATAACCCTGCGGCTTCGGCACGGGCGATCGCCCGATTGGCCTGGACGGGGCTAAGGGTAATGCCCGTCACGGTAGCGCTATACTTTTGCGCTAAATAGAGTGAGCTGCCGCCAATACCGCATCCCACATCCACAATGCTGGCGGTTTGCTGCGGCTGTCCCCATGCTAATAGCTCTTCAATGAGGTCGATTTGGGCTTGCTTGCGATCGCATTTTTGCTTTCCGTCAGCGCCGTAGTAGCCGTGGTGCATGTGTTCGCCCCACACCTGTTCCCACAGACCGGAGGAGGCATCATAAAATTTCTGAATGCGTTGCGATAGCGTTGATGTCATAAATAAAGTGTTTTAAGGAAATTATGGCGAAATCAATGCCGTTATGAAGGGTATGCCCACAGAACCCTCTTGATTTTAAGCCACCCGATCAATCTCCTAGCGCTTCGCAGCTAAGCAAAAAATCACCCTAAAGCCGTGCAAGCGTGACCATCTCAGATTGGTCTTGATACTTTCCTTGGCGGTCAGCATAGCTGACGTTGCAGGGTTCGCCTTCAAAAAACAAAAGCTGCACAATCCCTTCACTGGCATAAATGCGGCAGTCCGCACTCGAAGAATTAGAAAACTCTAGGGTCAGATGACCGCGCCAGCCTGCTTCGGCAGGAGTAAGGTTTGCAATGAGGCCAATACGCGCATAGGTCGATTTGCCGATGCAGATTACAGATACGTTATCGGGCACCGCCAACCGCTCTAGCGCGACGCCTAGCCCGTAGGAGTGTGCTGGCAAAATAAAGTAGCTGCCATATTGATCTGTATGCAGTGCGGCTGGCTCTAGGTTGGCTGGGTTAAAGTTTTTGGGGTCTACAATGGTGCCGGGCACATGCCGGAACACTCGAAACTCATTGGGACTAAGGCGCAAATCATAGCCATAGGAAGATAGTCCATAGCTAATAACCTTATGAGAAACGCCTGGCGTAGCGGCATCTAGCGCGACGGCGCGTACCAACTGTGCCTCAAAGGGGGCAATCATCCCCCTTGAGGCCATTTCCGTAATCCAGGCATCATTCTTAATCACAGGGGTACCGTTGGCGATCGCTTCAAAGACTATGGGCATTTTATGGGCATGTACTAAGGGCAGAAGCTGCGGCGCAACTCCGTTATCTGATCTGCCTGGTCAATTAAAGACTGGGGCATCTCTGGGCCTGTGAGAATCATATCAACGTGACGGGGGCGCTGGGCAATTAAATCTAGCACCTCAGCTTCGGGAATTAATCCGAGGTGAATGGCAAGGCTAAGTTCGTCTAAGACCACCAGGCTAAAGCGATCGCCCACCACAGCCGCCTTGGTATATTCCCACAGCTCCGTCAACGCCTCCATTTCGATTGGCTCTAGCTCTGGAGTATCAATACAGCGCGGTAGATTGCAGCGCAGCCATTCAAGATGCTGACATAAGTGAATGGGGTGATCTGGCCCCATGCGGATGCCGCCCTTTAAAAACTGC
>JBGSVR010000067.1:0-7204 GCA_041752855.1 Thermosynechococcaceae cyanobacterium | reverse complement strand
TGCTCAAATACGTTCTCGTAGAGCATCAAATCTAGGTCGACAAAGGTGGGTAAACACTTGAGGCAAGACTGCGCCAGTTCCCAACGGTCTTCGCGCTTCAGCATTTCAATCAACGCCTTCTGGACGGGAATCAGATAGCGCACGTCGTTGGCGGCATAGCTGAGCTGGTCTTCACTCAGGTTTTTAGGGTTGCCCCAGTCAGAGCTTTGGGCAGATTTATCTAACTCGATGCCCTCTAGCTCTTTCACGAGTTCTTTGAGTCCGTGGCGAGGGCTGTAGGTGCGGATCAGCTTGCTGGCAATTTTAGTGCAGAAAAACGGCTGGGTCTGGATGTCCAAATGATGCTTAAGCGTGGCAATATCAAACCGTGCAAAGTGAAAGATTTTCTCGACCGATGATGCTTCAAATAGCTCTTGAAGATTAGGCGCTTGGGTTTGCCCCCGCTCAATGCGAACGACGGTGATTTGCCCTGCTGCGTTACAAAGCTGCACCAGACAAAGGCGGTCGCGGTGGGGCAGTAAACCCATTGTTTCGGTATCCACCGCAAGCTTGTCTGACTGAAGATACGCCTGGAGCTGATCGGCGGTTAAGTCGCGATCGCAAACTTGAAAATCCTGTAAAGTCATCGGGAAGCCACGGCACGTCACTCAGGCATTCTACCCGATCCGATGGGGCAGAAGGTTGGACGGCGATCGGTATAATCAGGATGAGTTTAGAAGGAGTACAAGATGGCGAAGTACGTGCTGTGGGGCAAATATTGCGAAGATGTTGTGGAAAAACGCGCCCCCTATCGCCAAGCTCACTTGGATGGCTTAGCCTCGCAAAAAAATGCCGGAACCCTCATCACCATTGGTCCAACCCAAGACCTGAAGTTGGTTTTTGGGATTTACGAGGCAGACAATGAGGCGATTGTACAGGCTCTGGTTGAGGCTGACCCCTATTGGCAAAACGGCATCTGGACAAGCTACGAGATTCATCCCTGGATTCAGGCGCTTTAAGCCATTGCAACGGCCTCTTTGCCATGCTGACGCATGAGATCCATTAGCTCGTCGCGGTAGTCATGAAAGGTGGAGTGGCGTTTAACGCTGCTGTTGCGATGGGGCAGCTTAATGGTCATTTCTTTGCGCACGGTGCCAGGACGCGCACCTAAGGCATACACTCGATTGGCAAGAAAGACCGCTTCTTCTACATCGTGGGTGATCATAAAAATGGTGATGTTGGTGCGGTTCCACAGGTCGAGCATAAATTCATGCATCGACTCCTTGGTATGAATGTCTAGCGCCCCAAAGGGTTCGTCCATCAGCAATACCTTGGGTTCTGAGGCAAGGGCACGGGCGATCGCCACCCGCTGTTTCATGCCACCCGAAAGCTGTTTGGGCAACGCCTGCGCAAACTGGGTTAGCCCCACCACATTGAGGTAGTAGCTGGCCTGTTCTCGCCGTACTTTCTTCGGCACTCCCAACAGCTTGAGACCAAACTCCGTATTTTGCTGAACATTCATCCAAGGGTAGAGCGTATAGTGCTGAAACACCATGCCGCGATCTGGCCCTGGCCCTGAAATGACCTTGCCATCCACCCGCACTTCTCCAGAAGAAGGTCGATCTAGACCCGCAATCTGCCGCAGTAGCGTAGACTTACCAGAACCCGATGCGCCCACCGCGCAAATAAATTCGCCCTGCTCAATATCCATATTGATGTCTTTTAGAACCACTAACGAACCATTCTTGGTTGCAAAGTTTTTATGGAGGGAATTTATTTTTAAATACATGGAGTGATACCTCTTGTGAAAAAGTGGGCACTATAGCCTAGGGATACTGATTAAGACAGGTACAGGGTTGCCAAACTATCGTTTTTGGCTCGCCCACTTACACGAGATGCGCAGTAAATACTGAAACAGCAGATCAAATGAAAGGCCAATTACACCAATCACAATCAGACCTACAAATATTTCGTCGGTTTTCAAAAAGCGACCTGCAACGCTAATGCGACGGCCTAAGCCCTCTGTTGCGGCAATTAGCTCAGAGACAATCACCAACTGCCAAGCGGCAGCAAGATTGATGCGGCACGCATCTAAAATCCCTGGCAAAACGTAGGGGAAAATAACCTGAAGTAAGGTGGAAATCCGGTTCCCTCCCAACATAAAAGTGGACTCAATGAGGTCTTTGGGGACAAACTTAACCGTATCCATCACCATCAAAGAGTTAAAGAAAAACACTCCGATAAAAATCAGGGTGACTTTGGGTTCTTCGCCAATGCCCAAATACAAAATCAAGAGCGGAATAAAGGCTGGTGCTGGCATATAGCGCACCAGCCCAAACAGCGGCTCTAATAGGGCGCGAATACTGGCGAAGCTGCCCATCAAAACCCCCACGGGAATGGACAGCAGCGCCGCCATTAAAAAACCAACCCCCACCCGCCAGAGGCTGGCGACGGTATCCTGTAGCAATTCCCCAGAGTTCCAGAGCCGCCCAAAAGCTGCAATAACCTGCCCTGGGGAAGGCAAAAATTTAGGATCTACGTTGCCGAGAGTTGTGACCAGCCACCACAACACCAGCGGAATCCCAATGGAGGCAACGGTGAGCGCTAGATTAAGGCGTGGTGGAATATCCTCCGCTAATCTCCAAAACACGGTTGGACGAACGGTTTTGGGTCTTAAGTACGGTTGAATTGATTCAGGGCTTGGGGTCATGGCACTAAATCCCAATGGGGTAAGGAGATCAGCTAGAGACACTTAAGGTTTTTTGGCTTTCTGGGCGTAGGCTTTCACAAAGCGATCGTCAAAGATTTTGCTGGTGTCTGGCGTGGTTTTAGCCAAACCTACTTCCGTTAGAAACTTGCTCATTTCCTTCGCTGCAAAGGCAAGAGAGGTCATGGTGCTGCCAGGTTGAAACGCCTTGATATTTTCTTCTACCGTAAAGATTTTGGTGCCGTCTGCGTAGGCTTTATATTCATCAAGGCTTACACCTGCTCGCTTTGCCATAATTTCATTGGACTTGCTAGGGTTGGTTTTAATGTAGTCAAGGGTGGCAAACCAAGAATCGACCATTGCCTGAACTTTTTCTGGGTTCTCAGCTACAAATTTACGGGTAAAGACAAGGTGATCAGAAATAGAACCAGGAAAATCTTTAGAGCTGAATAATTCTTTGCTGCCTTTAAGCTTGAGCGCTTGGGTGGTAAAAGGGGCAAACACTGCCACGGCATCCACTTTGCCGCTCACAAAGGCCGCTGCGGCTTTTCCGGTTTCTAGGGGCACAAACTGGATGTCTTTGGGGCTTAGACCCGCTTTCTCCATGCCGAGCAGCAGCAAGAAGTGATCTACGGTTCCTTCCTCAGCGGCAACTTTTTTGCCTTTCAGGTCGGCAATGGATTTAATGCCTTCTCGGACGATGATTTTGTCGTTACCTGTAGAGTTGTCGTTCACCAATACGACAACCTGATCTGCGCCTCCTGCAACGGAACTGACCGTATCGCCCAGGGTTTGGCTGTTGGCATCAATTTGCCCAGCGGTGAGTGTACTGATGGATTCTAGATAGCCATCAAACCATTTCAGATCGACTGGAACGTTATTTTTTTGAAAAATGCCTTCTTCTTGAGCAACCTGCCAAGGGAACCAACCGGGCCACGCGCTAAACCCTAGTCGAACCGAGCCTGCGACGGGAGTGGATGAAGCACCCTGATCGGTTCCGGTTTTCATCTGAGAAGCTGGGTTTGAGCAGCCAATCATTAACGACAGCGTGACGCCAAAAAGGACGACATAGGACAGAGGGGAACGTACTTGCATAAATTTTATGAGTAGGGATTTTGATTAAGACTTAAGGGGGTAGACCATCTAACGACCGTATGGAGCGTTTTGCAGCCTCTTTTGAAGAGCAGAATTCATAGATTGGCACCGTTTGATAACCAACATTAGCAAACAGTTTTGCATTCAGCTATGTTTTTCTCTCAGGAAAACTTTATTGCTAAGATTGGCCTCCTGAAATGGTTCAACCAAAAAAGCCTTCGGAAAGGTTGCAGCTCAATCATCTGCAACCTTTCCGAAGGCTTTTTCCTCTCCGTGAAGTCAGAAATCTATGGGTTTAGCCATTTAGCCACGTATTCACGGCTAGCGAAATCCTCATATCTCTTGTGAAACGTGGCTTTTGACTTCCCATGCAGCAAAACCAGTGCCGATAAATTAAAGAGAACCGTTGGAGAGCAAAAAATCTACTTTCTCTACTATCTCTGGGTAACGAGATTTGGCAATTTGGCGAAATTTTCCCGAAGCCACCATTCCACCCCAACAATGTAAAAGCTGGATTTTATGACCTTGTTCTATTAATTGCACAGAATCAATCGGCGAAACATTATAAGTCTGCGGAATTTCGGCGACTTTAACTTGGCAGTGATGGATAGCTCGAACCAGGGCTAATTGATCTTGTTCTTGAAAAATTTTCCACTGATGTTGCCATTGAGTAAACAACTGCTGCATCTCTTCATTATTTTGCCAAAGCATGACCCCACTATTGAACTGAGATGAAGCTGGAGGAATTTTGGCAAGGGTAAAAGCTTTCTCTTCTTCTGAAGTGTGATCGGACATTTCTACCATCGGTAGCCGATCTTTGACCATGGCGATCGCCGCTGTTTCGAGATACTTCCATAAGTCGCTAACCGAACCACAGGGCAAAATATCTGCATCTAGGAAGAGGGTTGATTGATAAGGGCTAAAGTCAATGAGATGGGTTTTTACATAACGAGAAATAAAAGTGTAATCAATCGGCAATTCTTGTGGCGTAAGTAATCGTGAAGAAATATTGTAGGTTGACAAATTAAGGCGATCAATTACCGGAAGGTTAGAAATTATGGTGATCGCTAAATCAGGTTCAAAGCTCCGCAGCGTTAATGCACTAATTAAGCCTGCTTCTAAATAAGCTTTGCTGTTCGTAAGACAATAGACAACACCGCAATCGCTTATTTTCATAACCTTAGTTTTATGGTAACTATTCTATAAATTAAAAGCTTTTATGCCACCGATCTCCATAGACTGCAAGAATAGAGAGACACTCCATTCATCTTCTCGTTTGCGATCGCACCACCCATGAGCATAGTTAATTTGAAGTCTTGGCGCATTTTGTTAGTCTCGACCCCTGTCGCATCATTGGGTAACGGCTTCGGAGGCGGCGTAGAATTAAGCCTCAAAAATTTGGCTCAGTCACTGCAATTAAAGGGGCATGTCGTCACAGTTCTAGCGCCAGAGGGTTCAGTTTTGGCTAATGCTGAACTTCAGACGGTTCCAGGGCAGCTACAGATTTCTATGCAATTTCTTGATCGCACAGAGGCGATGTGCTTGCCAGATAATTCCGTATTGGCGAATCTATGGGAGAAAGCAAGGGCATTACAGAAGGACTATGATCTCATTTTAAACTTTGCCTACGATTGGCTCCCCTTTTACCTTACCCCGTTTTTTCAGACTCCCATCGCGCATTTGGTCAGTATGTGTTCTTTAACCAATACGATGGATAGAGTGATTCATCAGATTGCCCAAAGTTTTCCGCAATCCCTGGCTTTTCATAGTCAAGTGCAGGCGAAAACCTTTGGTTTCTCTAAGGCTCGCTGTATTGGCAATGCCCTCGACCTTGACCTTTATGATTACTGCGCTGCGCCTCAAGAGTATCTGGCGTGGGTGGGCAGAATTTCCCCAGAGAAAGCGATAGAAGATGCGATCGCCGCTTCGGAGGCAACAGGTTTAGAATTGCGGGTGTACGGCGTTCTGCAAGACCTCGACTATTGGGAGCTGCTTAAACAAAAGTTTCCCCATGCGGCGATCAATTATCGAGGATTCTTAGGCACAGAGGCGCTGCAACAGGAACTACGCCAAAGTAAAGCGCTCTTAATGACACCTCGCTGGGTTGAAGCTTTTGGCAATGTCGTCATCGAAGCTTTAGCCTGTGGTGTGCCAGTAGTCGCCTATCACCGAGGAGGCCCTGCCGAAATTATCCAAGATGGCATAACGGGCTTTTTAGTAGAGCCAGATAGCATTGATAGTCTGGTGCAGGCGCTCAATGCGATTCACAAAATTGACCGTCAGGCTTGTCGCGATCGTGCTGAGAAAGAATATTCTCTTGCAGCCCATGGCGATCGCCTCAATAGGTGGTTTCAAGCCATGCTGTCTGGTTAATGCTTAAAAGGATGTCTGAGAAGTATCAAGCACTCTGCATTCGCCCCCTAAATCCCCCAGATTGGGGGACTTTGATGTCTCAGACCCCCCCCAATTTGGGGGGCAGGGGGGCTGAGTGCAACACAGTTTACTACTTTTCAGACATCCTCTAAGTCTAATTTTTTAAGTCGCGCTGCAAACGATTAATGAACATGAATCAATCAAAATCTAATTCTGCTCCACTTTCATACCAGCCCGACGCTTGGATTTATAACAGTTCAATTTTGCAATGGATGTTTGAGCCTTCCTTGGGCAATCAACTGCCGCCTCTATACCAAATCTTTAGAACGTATTCGTATTGGTATTTTAAACTCACTGCCCAAACTTATCTCAAGGGCGGGAAAGAATTATTTCAATCTCTGGCAAATCTCTTGGCTAAAAATCTCCGCCAAAGTAACTATAAATTAACCTTGCCGGACTACGAGATATTTGTTGATCTTTTAGATGCCAGATTTTTTCAAGTGGTTAATGAACTCACCAACCCTCAATCCGATCTGAAAATTCTTTCTGATTTACTCGCCCTTGGTGACACTTTTATTGATATTGGCGCAAATCATGGCAGCTTTGCGATCGCCGCCAGTAAAATCGTCGGTCAAAATGGTCGGGTGATCGCCGTAGAACCCCAGCCTCGCTTAGCCAATATTGTAGAAAAATCTCTTTCTGCCAATGCTTTAGGAGATTTTAAGGTTTATCCAGTCGCCCTAGGAAATGTTGAGGGAGACGTTGAATTTTTGATTCCGCAGGGTACATCTGGGTCGGCAGGGCTATTTGCAGAGCATTCAGCAACGGATAAGTTTAATGCGATTAAGGTGCCCATTAGGCGGTTTGATGATTTAGTTGAATGGCGAAAATTCAGTGGGAAAGCATTGATTAAACTAGACATTGAAGGAAGTGAAAGCGCCTTCTTGTCAGGCGCTTCTAAAATGATCTCAGCGCTTAAACCCACTTTGATTATCGAAATTCATCCAGGAACGCTAAAAGCGGCTAAAACTACTGGAGAAGATTTGAAGC
>JBGSVR010000066.1:0-7686 GCA_041752855.1 Thermosynechococcaceae cyanobacterium | reverse complement strand
GCATCAATGGAATAGCGCATCAATTCATCTAGCCCAGGCTCATAAATCGGAGACTGACCCGACTGCATGAGCTTTATTTTGGCAATATTGTTATCTACACAGACGACGTGATGACCCATTTCGGCCAAACACACGCCTGTGACCAACCCCACATATCCAGTTCCAATAACGCAAACTTGCATCGGAGGACTCTCCCTATAAAGCTTTTTTAAGACAAACGCAATCTTTAGGTTTAGTAACGCTGCGGTATTGCTTTGTCTGGAAATAGCTTCTCTTGAAGGGATGAAGATGTTATGAAGTTTTCATGAGAAAAAGTTCATGAAGATTTTTTAATCTAAAAATATAGACCTTCACCTGTATTAGTGAATGTCAATTTCCTCTTTGCTGAGATGGACCTTAACTTTTGCAAGTAAGTCGCTAAACCGAAACGGCTTCGTTACGTAGTCCGTTGCGCCAGCCGCTAAGGCTACAGCACGACTTTTGTCATCGCTAAAAGCCGTGACCACAATAATAGGAAACTTTTCGCCCTGACTGCGTAATTCCTCTAAGACTGCCCAGCCATCTTTAATGGGTAGCCCTAAATCCAGCAGCAAGAGCTTAATCTCTTCTGTCTGCGTGACAGCCAAGGCCTGACACCCGTCTTCCGCCACAACTGTTTCATAGCCATTTTGCTGCAGCCCTTTTTCCAAAAAAGCAGCAAGACGAACCTCATCTTCGGCAATCAAAATCCGGTTCATAACCTCAGCCATTAGGAGATAGACCTAACCTACCCAATATACCTACAACGCCTGTCGGTTCTGCATGAGACTTTTCTTATCTGGTGCTAGAGGCGATTGCACTGGTTTTCTTTGTTGCCCTGCACTGCATTATCATTGCCCGTGGGCGTAGGCCGATTTCCGGTACAGATTAAGTTGCCCTCAATTCGATTATTCCGAATTAACACGCCACCGGAGTTTTGGAATGCTTCTAAATTTCCTTTGATTTGATTACCACGAGCGCTCACAGCGCCCGAATTGGATACAAGCTGTAGGTTGCCGTCAATCTTGCTTGCAGAAATGTTGACGCTGCGGCTGCGCTGAATGTCAATATTTCCGTCGACCACAGAGAAAAACGTGACGCTCACCTGCGCCGCACGACTAGCCTGAAGGTTGCCCGAAAGTTTAATTTCAGAGGCGACGAGCGTTGCATTTGCACCCACAAACAAATTGCCCTTTACGCTGGTGCCGTTTAGTTTGCAGGTGTTGCCACTGGCAATACTCAGGTTATCGACCGTAATTGAACCAAGGGTTCCTTTACAGGAACGATCCGCCGCTTGACTAGACTCAGACAGTAAATAGCTACTGCCCACAATGGACACCAGCAAAGATAGAAATAACGTTTTTTTCATTACACCAACAAAAGTATCTCTGTTAAGAGGAAGCCTCAGGCTTTGAGGCGATAGCCCATCCCCCGAACGGTTTCAATTAAATCGCTGCCGAGCTTTTTACGGAGATAGCCCACATACACATCCACGATATTAGAGCCAGGGTCGTAATCGTAGCCCCACACCCGATCTAAGAGCTGTTCTCGGCTCATGACCTGTCCAGGATGCCGGAAAAAGGTTTCCGCCAACACGAACTCACGGGCAGGTAGCTCCAGTTCGCGATCGCCAACCCTCACTTTGCGCGATCGCAAGTCCAGCACTACCCCACCCGCCAATAGTTCCAGTACATCCTGCGATCGCCCCCCAGTGCTTTGGCGCAGCCTTGCCCGAATGCGCGCCAGCAGCTCCTCAAATCGAAACGGCTTGGTCATATAGTCATCGGCACCGCTTTCAAACCCAGCCACTTTATGGTGAATCTCATCACGGGCTGTCAAAATAATAATCGGAACTTGCTCCCCTTGACCGCGCAGTTCTTCTAGAATTTCAAGGCCATCTTTGCCTGGGAGTCCTAAATCTAGTAAAAGCAGGTCGAATTCGCCCCCCAACGCTAATCGCAGCGCGTCTTGAGCGGTCGTGGCTAACATGGTTGTAAAGCCGTGGGATTTCAGCCCTTTCTCAACAAAAGAAGAAATTCGTGGCTCATCTTCGGCAATCAGAATTCTATTCATGGTGTGACCCTGCCTTCAAAGATAAACCGCCCGTCGGGTTTAGAGGTAAGACGAGGGTAAAGGTCGATCCGGTTCCCAGTTTGCTTTCAAGGGTGACTTGTCCATGATGGGCTTCGGCGATCGCCTTAACAATTGCCAACCCCAATCCCGTCCCCTCTGAGCGCCGCCGCTGTTTTGCCGCCCGCGCAAACCGTGCAAAAATCCGCTGCTGATCTTCCGGCGCAATGCCTGTCCCCGTATCGCGTACCCATAGTCGTAATGTACCCAGCTTTAGGTCTGCGCCCAGGGTAATGCGATCTCCAGACTCAGTATGCTGCACCGCATTTTCAGCCAAATTCATCATGGCTTCCGTCAGTCGCTGGCGATCAGGCATAAATTCACCGGAAGCTTTGGCTTCGAGCTGCCAGTCTCGATCAGAGGAGAGCGCTGTTGCCTTAGCGTATAGCTCCTGAATAAAGGACTGAATCTCGACCGTCTCTGGCTGTAGAAAGTCAGGTCGCTCAGCCTTTGCCAGCAGCGATAAGTCTCCTACCATCCGACCCATGCGATCTAGCTCATCCAGCAGTAGGGCAATGGTTTCTTGCTGTTCATCAGGGTCACTCCCCATCAGCTCTAGATGCCCCCGAATAATCGTAATGGGGGTACGCAGTTCATGACCCGCATCATTAATAAAATCTCGCTGAGATTCAAACGCCCCTTGCAGCCGATCCATCATTTCGTTAAAGGTCTGGGACAAGTCTGCGATTTCGCCTTTCCCCTGAATCGGAATTCGGGTAGATAAGTCAGACTCTGAAATGGAGTGTGCGGTTGTCGTCAGGGTGCGCAGGGGAGCCAGCACCCGACTAGCAGCCAGCCAAATCAAGGCTAAAGCCACCATCAAAACGAAAATCTTGACCTGAACCACCACATGGAACGCTTCGAGCGCTTCGTTCTGCTCTCCAGCGGTGGTGTGAACTACCACAAACGTACCCAAGGTTTGATCGCCTATTCGGACTGGCTCAGCGCTATGGAGTAAGCTACCCACTTCAACCTTTTGAGTGTCTTGTTCCCCTTGTTCAGGTCGCTGGAGCGTGGCCCAACGTTGCATAAGGCGAGAATCTTGGTTTAGGATTTCTGGTAATGCTCTAGGGCTTGACTTGTACAGCTTGTCATCTAGAAAAGCAATTAAAAAAGTATCGTCCTGAGGAATCTGACGGGATAAAAAGATACTGAACAAAGAAGATAGCTCTGCGCCGTTGGTTGGATACCCCCTCGGAATCACTGCCCCGTCTTTGCGGAGCTGCTGCACCACGGGTTCATCGGCATAGATAGGGCCATCGGTCAGCAACTCTCGAAAACTAGCCACTTCTTTTTCTAAATCTGCTGCAACCCGATCTTCAACTTGCTCTAAAATGCGGTAGCGAATGAGTGGAATTGCGATCACCATAAACAGCACAATAATGCCAACATACCAAATCAGAATCCGAGTTCGGGCTTCCCCAAACAGGCGTGACCAATCCCAAGGTAAGTTAAACGGCTGATAGCGCAAGCCTGAAAATCTCATCTAAAAATAACCCCGTCGCGATCAGAAACCCATTGAGGATATTTCTGCATAATGCGAATGTATAAGTCCGAATTCAACCATGTTACCAACCATGTCTGAAGGTAAGGCCAAGGCTGCGCATTAAACCAGTCCCAGTCTGCGATCGCAAACTGGCGCACAAAAGGGGCGATCGCCATATCTGCCAGTGCCGCACGCTGCCCAAATAAATAGGGTGTTTCACTAAGCTGAGTGTTAAGCCGCTCCAGATACTGCGCACCTTCAGCGCGGTGAACTTGAGCGTCAATATCTGAATACCGTTCTGGATACTTGTAGCGATCAAGATGATACTTAAAACCTTCATCAAACTGGGCAATCAACCGCTGCATCTCCTCTACTGTGCCTTGCTCCGGCATTAGCCAGCCTTCGGGGTCGTTGCGCTCTAGCGCCCAAAGCATAATGTCGAGACTTTGATCTAACACCTGCCCTTCGCCATCAATCAATACAGGCACCGTCCCTTTGGGGGAGGCATCCAAAAGCGCCTGAGGTTTATCTCGCAGCACAACCTCTCGCAGTTCACAAACCTGCCCACTGACGGCAAGTGCTAACCGCGATCGCATCGCAAAAGGGCAACGCCGAAAAGAGTACAAAATTGGCAGCGCGTTTTTGGGCTGCCCCCCTTGCTTAGACTTGTAAACCGCCCCCATGTGGGCTTGGTTGCGAGCCTTCGCCAACTCAATTTGTCTCTGACGCTCCTTTAATGCTTTTTGCTGCGCCTCCGTTTTTTGCCCGTAGCAGTGGGGGCAGCTCATACCAAGTACATAAAACTCAGACGCCTTGTCCGCTTCACTGATCGGCTGACGGCAGGCACGACAGAGTTCATAATGCCCTTGCTTTAGCCCATGACGAACCGTCACGCGCTCGTCAAACACAAAGCACTCTCCCTCCCACAGGCTTTCAGCCTCAGGCACCGTCTCTAAATACTTTAAGATTCCACCTTCTAAATGGTAGACCTCCTCAAACCCTTGGCTTCGCAAAAAGGCTGTGGATTTCTCGCAGCGAATGCCCCCCGTACAAAACATCGCCACCTTGGGTTTATTTTCTAGAATCGCCTCTTGCTTAACCCAGTCTGGCAGTTCAGAAAAGCATTTAGTTTGAGGATTGATCGCCCCCTTAAAGGTACCCACGCCGATCTCATAGTCGTTGCGCACATCAATCACCACCACGCTGGGGTCGGCAATAAGCGCGTTCCAATCTTCTGGTTTGACATACTGCCCTGCCATTTGGGTTGGGTTAATACCAGGGACTCCCATCTTCACAATTTCTTGCTTTAACCGCACCTTCATCCGGTAGAAGGGTGCCTGCTCTCCGTAAGATTCTTTATGAACCAAATCTGCCAATCGTGGATCTTGGCGCAGAAACGCCAGCAATTGGTGAACCTGCTCGGGAGCGCCTGCGATGGTGCCATTTATCCCCTCTGCTGCCAGCAGAATGGTGCCTTTAATGTCGTTTTTTTGACAGCAGGCTAACAAAGGTGATTGAAGCGCCTCAAAATCGGGTAGCTCCACAAACTTATACAGCGCAGCAGTGAGAAAAACAGTCATTGTTTACCTTGAAAAGATGGATCTTTGAAGACGCTTAGCCAGAGAAAATGAGGAAAATCATTCCAATTTATCCTAGCAATGCTTAAGACCTTCGTTTAAGTTGAGTGGGCGGTGATGGCGTCGGGTTCTCTCCTCGCCAAGTCAGTAGCGGCAGACTGAGGATTCCAATCGTCATCACCGCCGCAGTCATAAGCCAGACCAACAATTGATTTGGTTGATAGGTTTGACGTTCAATTTGTCGAAAAATCTGGTTGTGTCGCCAAGCTGCGATCGCAATGGACAACACCCCCAATACCACTAACCCTATGCCCAAATTTTCTGAGTTTAGGCCGGGATGCTCGGGGGCAGGCTGAGTCGCCAGCGTAGCCTGAAGCTGGCGTGTGAATAGCCCAAACCGCGCGATCGCAAACCCAAAGCCAATCAGGGCGATCGCCGTTCGCAGCCAAGCAAGAAAGGTGCGCTCATTGGCCTGATGATCACGTTGACGATTAGGGTTCTGATAGTCGCCAGTATTTCGACTCATTTTCGTTCACACCTTAAGCCTAGTCACAATTATCCTCTAAGGAGCAAAATGTACTCAGGGCTATCAGAAATTGTGTTGTGGCTTGTCCCAGGGATAATTTTAAAGAATGCAGTTCCGGCACGAAAACGGTTAAAGAGTGACTCAGTGCTTGCACGCGGTATAACTTCATCGTGTTCAGCAGCAATGATGAGCGTCGGTGCGTCAATCCGCTTGACGTACTTCCAAGATTCAAACTTATCCGTTAGCAGCCAGCGCACCGGAAAGTAGGGGAAATGCTGAGCAGCGAGTTCTTCAATACTGCTATACGGCGTCACAAGCACAAGACGAGCAACGGGGCGCTGACTTGCTAAGTAAGCCGCAACGCCGCTGCCTAAACTACGGCCTACAACCGTGATGTTTGGGTACTCTGCATAAACCTTGTCAAACAGCGCGATCGCATCAGCAAAGAGCGCAGCCTCTGAAGGCTTGCCTGAACTACCCCCGTAGCCCCGATAGTGCTGCAAGTAGAGAGCATGGTCAGAAAACGCATCTGAAAAAGTAGGTAGCCTTCGCGAGACATCCTCTGAGTTGCCGCCAAAGTAGATGAGCGCTTTTGAGCCGCTGTAAGGACGGATGGTCACGTTTACGGTAGCGCCTTCCACTGGCAGTTTAACCACGGTTGTACTGTCCCCCAGCGATCGCGGTTGTGGAAAGTAAATGAGTGAACGCTGAAATGCAAACAGCGACGCGCATAGGCCAGCATAAACGAGTGCAGTAACACCCAAACAAATGAATAAAATGCGTATCATAGGGGTTCTCAAGAACTTTATGGTTGTGTTGTAGGGCACCCTATTATGCCTAAGTTCCCCACTCAACTCACGTCTTCCATTTTAGAGATCTGTCATCACTGGCACCGTTTTTGCATTGCTTGCATCTTTGCCATCGCGTTTGTTTTAAGCATTAGCCTTCAGGCTCAGCCTGTCTTCGCGGCATCCGTGCCTCTGTCTAAGCAGCCACCCATTGTCAAGTCAATAGGCTTAGGTAGCGAAGCAGGATCACTTAGCTTTATCCCCAATCAGCTCATGTTTAAGACAGGGAGTCGCTATAAGCTAGTGCTGCAAAACCCAAGCTCCCAGAAGCACTACTTTACCGCCAAAGATTTTGCTGACGCAATTTGGTCTCAGAAAGTGGATGCTGGCAATGTAGAAATCAAAGGGGCGATTCATGAGCTAGAGCTACGGCCTGGGTCGACAGCCGATTGGGTTTTTATTCCGCTACGAGCAGGAATCTACAGCCTACGCTGCACCATTCCAGGCCATGCTGAGGCAGGCATGGTAGGAACCATAGAGGTTACAGGGTAAAGGATCTGGCCTTTCCTGTAACCTCTTTGCTCAAATTCATTCTTACTAATGGTCGTGATTTGACACAGATTTCTGTCAAAGTCATCATGTTTCTTCAGTGGAAGAACCCAAGGATTGTGGATTGAATAAGACCCAGAATTTTAGACGCGATCTGCTTTGCACTCCCCTAGCCCCTTCTCTCAGGGCGGGAGAAGGAGGATCGAACTCTTACTCCCTCTTCTCTAGGGAAAGGGTTAGGGCTTCGACTGAGCACTCACGCTGAAGCCCTAACGGTGAGGGAAAATCTGGGTTTTACTAAATCCATGCTCCTTAGCGACGGACTAAATGACGGCGATCGCCAATGCCAGGATTCCAGATTGCGGCGATCGCCGTTTCTGAAAGCTTCGAGAGGTCTTCAACAAAATTATTGGGGCTAAGGCTGTAGCCTTGCTGCTGGGCAAGACTCATAAATGTTTGAGGATCTTGAATTGCCTGGAGCCGAAGCTCACGATCTTGTGCCGCGTGAATATCTTTGTGGAGCCGAGCCGCATTCACTTGAGTTGCCATAACCTCATCTCCTTAGAAATGTGGATGCCACAAGTTGAGGGCTATACATTCAATGGCTTAAAC
>JBGSVR010000065.1:0-6037 GCA_041752855.1 Thermosynechococcaceae cyanobacterium | reverse complement strand
AGCTCCTTAGACCCCTGCTGATTGATATGACGGGCAACACCCATCGCGCCGCGCTCTGTATTGACAAACTTTTTCCGGTCGATATTCGCCCAATGCAGTTGGGGATACTCGAGTTTCGGGCGTTTGAAATGCCCCACAGCCCAAAACTGCGCCTGCTTCAGCTTTTGCTGGTGAGGGCACTCGTCGGCTATTTCTGGCTCCATCCCTATCGGCAACCCATGATCCATTGGGGGGCACAGCTCCATGATCAGTTCTTTTTGCCCTACTTTTTAGAGGCCGATATGGCGGCGATTCTAGATGAACTCAAGACGGTGGGCTTTGAGTTTGAACTCGATTGGTTTGCATCGTTTTTTGAAAGTCGCTTTCCGGTTTACGGTCAAGTCACACTTACAGAAGAACCCAGCCTTTGTTTAGAGCTAAGCCACGCCCTAGAAATGTGGCCTGTGCTACCAGAGAAAGCCACGCTCAGCGGCACTTCACGACCTGTAGATGATTCGATGGAGCGGCTTCAGGTTTTGCTGCGATGCCATGAGCCAGAGCGTTACAGCGTACTGTGCCAGGGGCAGTTGCTCCCTATGCAGGCCGTACCGGAAACGGGGCTTGCGGTGGCTGGTGTACGGTTTAGGGCAAAGCCCTTTGCGGGATTAGACTATGCTGCGATCGCCCCTGAAACCATCCTCACTTTTGAAGTCGTGGAAACCAAGACAGGGCGATCGCAGGGTGGCTGCACCTACCGCGTCCAGCTTCCCGCAGAATACGGCACGCCGCCTAAAACGGCTGAGGAGGCGGAGATGAGGAGGCGATCGCGGGTTACGCCTGTACCGCCAAAGCTAGAACCCATTAAAATACCGCCCCTCCAGATACATTCAACGTCTCCGCTGACCCTTGACCTGCGATGGATAACAAAGCCATAAAATGTGTAGGAGCGCTAGCAATTGACTTTTAGGCTAGTTTAAGAACAGATTGAGTTAGGGAGTCTTAAAATGAGTGTTGTAATTTCAGATGAAATTTTACAGGCATCTCGACTTAGCCCAAGCGAATTTCGCCAGGAAATCGCCTTACATTTGTTTCAGACAGGTTATTTAACGTTGGGTTACGCGAGTCAATTGGCTAATATTTCATTGAATGCATTTCGCCAGCTTCTCAAGCAGCACAACATTCCGCTTTATGACTATGACATTGAAGATCTTGACCTTGATCTCAAAAATCTACAGGAGCTGGGGCGGCTTTGATTACTATTAATTTAATATGTTTGAATCAATTTTTAGAAGATAAAAATAATTTGTTAGAAAATTTTATATTTTACCGTAAGTTATCTTGAACATTTTAGAGCAAAACATAATTGCATTAATCCGTCTGCTCGCCAAATAATGAGACTCAAACGGTAATTCAACCGATGATTTCCAATTCAGATCGCAATTTTATTGATGATATTGAAGCACTTCTTGCTACGGTAGCTAGACAATTCGCATTAGAAGGCTCTGCAAAAGAAGTGGCGATTCTAGCCAACGCTAATTATGATATTCAGTGGACTGAAGAAGACTGGGGTGTAGATTCTTACACTCTCTATCTTCAAGTTCCAAGTTGGCTTTACGCACAAATTTCTGATAATTTGAATATTTGTGAATATCACATTCGTGAGAAAGCGCAACTGTTATTAAAGCCATACCCTAAGGATCAGATAGGCAGTGTAAGTATTAGTCCGATTTTAAGTGCAGATGAAGATTGGCGCGAGAAGGCAAATAATTGGCTTGTGGGAAAAGGTATAAATAATCAAGGTCGGGTTAGGTCTGATAATATCCCATCAAGAACTATAGATGGGCTTCTATTTCGGTCAGAAAATGAAATACTTTTTTATAAAGCCCTTAAATCACTTGGGGTATCTTTTGCTCCATTACCAGTATTTATTAAAGGTGGAGAAACCTATAGAAGAATTGAACCAGATTTTGTAATTATTAGAAATGGTGTAGTTGTAATTGTAGAAATTGATGGTGATACCGTACACAACGAAACACCAGCCGAAGCGCATGACAGGACGACAATGCTTGCCCATGAGGGCGTACATATTGAGAGAGTACGAGCGTCAGAATGTCGTACTTACGAACAAGCACTTGTCTACGCGAATAAAATTTTACAGGTTCTTGACAAAATCAAATCTTCAAGGTGAATCTCAGATTGCTTAAAAATTTAGTATGTTTTTTTAACTTTATAAAAACAAGATACCCCCAAAATTCTTTAAGACAAGAATTTTGGGGGTATCTTGTCGTACTGCGCTAGACTATTTCAGCAATTTATGAGAGCTGAATATTTGAAAACGCAAAGTCTTGAATGACCGTTCCGTCTTCCGCTTCGGTTTCAATCACGCGATGGTTGAGGATCCAATACTGACCTACCTTTTCGTAGGTATCCTCAAACAGACTCTTGCCACCCTTTTGTTCACCAGTGGCGGGGTCGTGATAGACAGAATCGTAGCGATGAGACAAATAACCTTCGCCCGTGTCGTGAGAGCTAAAGGTGTTAATGGTTACAAACACCCCATGAATGTTGCGATGCACCAGGCACACTTCGTTGTTGCGTACCTTGTAGCGATCGCCCTCAGACTTGCCGCCCATAATTAGCTCAACGGCTCCCGATTCATCGGTTTCGCCATAGTCAAAAGTGTTTTTGCTGTGGGTGTCTTCAAAACTGCGGCGCACGCGATGAATGGCAATTTCCCAAAGCTGTCCGTGAATCGCCTTTTGCGCATCTTCATCGGTGACATTAAGCACTTCTGCCTTCATATTGCCGCTGACAACAGCCTGCCCCGTGATGACCTTATCGTCTTGGGTATAGGTAACATCGGCAGTGTAGCCAGGGAACTGAGCATCCCAGGTATAGCGGTTTTCGTAGGCAGCTCTAAACAAATCTTGAGCGGATAGTTTTACGGCGGTCATGGACTGCTCCTAGATAAATTCAATAAATCAAGCATTCTGGCGGTTGAGGCTAGATTTTGCTAAGCCAATTATAGCGAAAGATTCTCGATAAGAAATCTCGTATGGCAGTAGTATCTTCCCACCACCATAATGACTTTTGCGACGAATCTGTTAGCCCCCGCGATTATCTGAAGATTTTTTAAAGAACGTCCCGCTTGAGCTAAGGCATTTTTGCATCAGCGATGCATCCGTTTTGGGGCTTTGGGAAATGGCTTTTGCTTTACTGAGCTGATTTAGCTCCCCATACAGTAATGTATTGGCAGAAGGCTGATAAAGTGCAAAACCAGGGATTCCATCTAAGCGATACATGCCTTTATGCGCAGGATCTGGCGTAACAGACGAGACCATTACGCCACGATTAACGCTCTGGTAGCAAATGCGATCGCCAGCGCTGGCAATCATCATTGTGTGATTGCCAGCGCCTAGAAAGACCCCACCGATCAGGGGCTTAGCGACGGATACCCCAGCCAAAATTGAAAGCCAGCTTAACAGCGTTAGGCCAGCAGCAGCAGGAAGTAACAGTTTCATAGGAGCAAAGGAGGAGTGATTAGGCTCATCCTAGCCCCATTTATGTTGAATGACCTCGTATATTTCAACATATTGCTGCGCGGGTTTCGCCCAAGAATTATCGTAGGCCATTCCCTGAAGGGCAAGCTGCTGAAATAAGTCTGGGCTTTGGCTCCAAAGGTCAAGGGTACGCCCTAACGCCGACGCTAACGCCGTATTGTCCTGCTGATAAAACACGAAGCCGTTGCGCGTTTCGGACGGGTGCTGTTCATCGTAGTCCCAGTCAAAAATGGTGTTGAGTAGCCCCCCTACGCCGCGCACGACGGGCACGGTGCCGTAGCGCAGCCCAATCATTTGGGTAAGGCCACAGGGTTCGTAGTTGCTGGGCACCACAATAATGTCTGAACCCGCATAGATGAGGTGTGCCAATGCTTCGTTAAAGCCTAGCTCTAGGTGGCAGTTAGGGTTTTCATTCAAAAACGCCTTTTCATGAGAGAACAGTGCGTTGATGGCGTAATCTGTCGCAGACCCTAACAAAACAAATTGGGCACCGCGCTCAAGGGCATAGTACATCGCATGATGCACGAGATGAACGCCCTTCTGGTCATCTAGGCGACCAATAAAACAAACAATAGGCTGGTCAGAGTCTTGCAGCAAAAGCCGAGATCGCAGTGCCTTCTGGTTCAGCTTTTTGTCAGCAAAGTGGTCAGCGGCGTAGGCATGGGGCAAATGGCGATCGGCATCTGGGTTCCATACGTCATAGGCAATACCGTTGAGGATGCCGCTAAATTTATTTTGGTGACGCTCTAGGGTGGGCTGAAGGCCACAGCCGATGTCTGTAAAGCGGGCTTCCCAGGCGTGATGGGGGGAGACGGTGTTGACGCTGTTGGCGTAGACGATGCCGCCTTTCATAAGGTTCAGGGCACCGAAGTGATGGTTGTCCTGAAGACGATCAGGGGAATAGTAGTAGGCTTCGCGGTTGAGTCCTGTGGCCTTAAGAATTTCGCTACCGCAGGCACCCTGGTGCTTAAAGTTATGGATGGTGTAGCAGACCCGCTGATACTGCATACCGTGCCACTGGTACATCTCATAGAGCATGACGGGCACTAGCCCCGTCTGCCAGTCATGGCAATGAAGAACATCCGGGCGTTTGTTGCTTTGGAGCAGAAATTCTAGGGCAGCTTTACTAAAGAAGGCAAAGCGCAGGGCATCGGTATAGTCCCCGTAGTAGTAGCCGCGATTGAAAAAGTTGTCTTCAGAGTGAGGTTCTATAAAAAAGCACAGCCGTCCATGTACCCAACCGCAGTAAACCGTGCAGTGAATTCTCCCGTCATACCAGGGCACCCATAGGTTTAGGTAAGCTTCGTGGAGTCCCCAAATCTCGTCGTAGCGCATACAGTCATACTTCGGCAAAATTAGCTCGACAGTATGCCCTTGCAGCTCTAGCTCACGACTCAAGCCATAGACCACATCCCCCAGTCCGCCTGCTTTAATGACGGGTGCGCATTCTGAGGCAATTTGAATGATGTACATAAAGAATTCTTTTAAAGGCAGTGCGGACGAGAGAGCTTTTGGGTATGCAGTTTAAACGAAAAGCTGCACCACAGGAATGGCATACAGGTGACTTTTTGCTTCGGCTGCACTCTGCTGCTGTGTACGGGCTAGCTTGCGGATGGCTATGATTCTGGGATTTGAGACGTTAGAGGGTGCCTGCTTCAAGCTGTTCTAGGTAGATAAAACTAGGCGATTTTACCCCTGCTTGCGCCCTAATTTTGATGAGCTGGGGTGACTCAAAGAAGCGCTTGGCATCGTCGAGGGAAGTCCATTCAGAAAAGTGAACAATTTTGTGGGGGTCGCTCTGATACCTCAGAACCTGATAGGAGCGTTCTCCAGCGTCTTTGCGGATGCCAGAGGCTTCGTCAAAAATCTTTTTCCAAGCTGGGTAATCTGCAACCTCGTGGATAATCAAAACGTACTGCATGGGTGGCTCGGTAGATAGGGTCGATGAGGCTCAAGACTAATCTATGGGCACACTATAACGGGCACACTTTAAATAGGTTCCCGAGAAAAAAGAATCACAGCGCACTAAACTAAGGAATGTAAACTTTGATGCAGATTGGTTTGACGACGCTGCGATAACTGAATGCTCTCTGTGTTAGAACAACAAACTGCGATTAACGATACATTGTCCCAGCGCTTTATTGCACTGGATCCGAGCGGATACTTTATTATCTACATTGATATCAAAACTTCGCTGATTTATGCGAAGCACTTCACTAATGCCATCAATGAGAAAGGGTTGGCAGTTGACCCAGAAACGGGGGAGCCGTTCCCCTGTGGCGTTAAGGTAGAGCGCCAGCCCACGGCGATCTTTGAGGCGCGCACTGCCAAGGAACTCTGCATTCAAATCTTTGAAGTGCCAGACATTTCCTTGGTGACAAAGCTTGATCATGCGGCCTACTTAGGACGGGAATTTATGCGGGCGGAATTGGCCTTGGCAATGGGACAAGCGTATATTCAAGATTGAGTGCGATTTTTGGGGTGAGATGTTGGGGTGA
>JBGSVR010000064.1:0-8266 GCA_041752855.1 Thermosynechococcaceae cyanobacterium | reverse complement strand
GGGGTTATCCTCCAGAAGCCCTACTTTATAAGCCTTTCAGCTATTTCAGTAAGAACGAATCGCACATAGCCCTGCGATCGCCCAAGCCCCCAACCACAGCAAAGTCCCCGCCCACTTCTGCCAGCATGAGCAGTGCGATCGTCAAGTACCGCAAGCGATCGCTCAGGCAGGGCTAAGTGATAGAGAGGGCGATCGCAGCAAGAGCATTGAGCTAAAGCCAAGGCGCAGCGGTAGTGAAGCTTTCGTTTTCGGGAGAGTGGCGATCGCGTTGACAGAATTGCTGTATCTTACTGTCTCAAGGGGAAAAACTAGATCCTGCTGAGGTTTTAGGGGCAAGATGAGTAAGACGCAAAATGACTCTGATGCGGTCGGTTTTCTGCTCAAGAGTGCGGGTAAGTTTCCGATACTGGCAGGCGACCAGGAAATTGAGCTAGGGCGTCAGGTTCAGACCATGATGCGAGTGCTTAAATTACCGGAAAATGAGCGACCTGAAGACTGGCTTGTGATTACGAATCGAGGCCAAAGGGCAAAAAACCAGATGATCCAGAGCAACCTACGGCTGGTCATCAAAGTTGCCAAAAAATATAAGAATATGGGAATGCCCCTAGAAGACTTAATTCAAGAGGGCAGCATCGGGTTAAATCGTGGCGTAGAAAAGTTTGACCCAGAGCGGGGCTTTAAAGCATCGACATACCTTTACGCATGGATCAATCAGGCCATACGGCTAGCGCTTGGAAACATGTCAAAGATGATCCGCCTGCCCATGCACATGAATGAGCGCATCACTAAGCTTAAAAGGATCACCCGTGAGATGACGCAAGCGACAGGCCAAAGGCCGAGTCCTGAAACATTACGCAAGGCAATGGAACTCAACGAAGACCAATGGGACATGACCCTGAAGTCATTGCAGGATGCGATTTCCTATGACATTACGGTGTCTAAAGAAGACAGTGAGACAAGCTTAATTGACCTACTGCCAAGCGAACTCGAAACGCCTCTAGAGAGTCTTTATGAAATGAGCGATCGCGCCAAGGCCGAGCAGATATTGCAAGCGATTAGCGAACGCGAAGCGTATGTGTTGGGATTGCGCTATGGGATAGGCCAGGAGGAGGGACGGTCATTGGTAGAGATTGGTCGGATCATGGGAGTCAGCAAACAACGAGTGAAGCAGATTGAGGACAAGGCCATGCAATCAGCGCGAAAAGCCGCACAGCAAGCACAGCTATCGGCATGATGGCACCCGCTTATGCGATCGCGAATCGAAAGCTCTGGTGATCGCCACGCATTTGCAAAGCTCAAGTTATCCAGTGCTTTGCAGCAGTAGTGTGATGCGATCGCCATCGGAAGCTAGGCAGTTGATGGACTTGAGCTGAGAGAGAGTGCGTCAGATTAAGGCGAAAGCCATGCGTTGAGTGCGGAAAGTGGCGAAACAAGCACAACTGATGGCGTTAAGGGATAAGGCCAAGCTTTAGCAAAGCAATGGTGGAAGGCGATCGCCCATCAGGAGCAACTGAAGCATCGCCAAAGCAATCGAGATCTGAGGCTTGTTGGCGATCGCTCAAGCCTTCGAGGGGCTGAGGCATTGAGGGTTGCCGCTCGAATCGTGGTGGCGAAGTTGCTGGGGCTAATGGCGATCGTGTGTCCAGGCTGGGGGTAGTGTGCGAAACCTTTGGGCAATGCCCATCCAAATTCTTAGCTTGACATTAATACAGAGATTCGGCCCACAGATCTGGTGCATTACCGACGCGAATATCGAGAACTAAGAAGCCAAACAGAGGTTTATTAAGGCTAAATGCCATGTTGCACTATGGATCGTTCCATTTGCTGATCATTGTCCATGAGGACTGGGCAAGTTAAAGAGGATGGGATAGTCATGAAGGGATTAGGACACATCGCAGCCTGTGGATTTTCGAATAGGGTTTAAAATTGCTGATTTGTGATGAGGCAGGATAAACCTAAAAGTCATCAATCCCAGATTCGATAGAACGTTTGGGTTGCCATTTGGTGCCTGTTCCCAGGCTGATTCAGCAACCCAGATTTTATCAAGTTAGTACTACTTTTCAAGACTGGGTCTTTCCTTATGATTACTGCAATGCTTCCAACTGATGAACCTGAACGTCTAAGGGTACTGCATCAGTATGAAGTGCTAGACACTCCCCAGGAACAAGAATTTGATGTGCTTATTGAATTAGCACAATCAATCTGTGAGGTGCCAATGGCTTTGGTGAGCTTGATTGATGCTGACCGCCAGTGGTTCAAGGCCAATATTGGGGTTGATGCAATCCAGACCCCAAGAGATATTGCATTCTGTTCCCATGCAATTTTGCAAAACGAGACATTTTTGGTTGCAGATGCGTGCAGTGACCCCCGCTTTGCTGACAATCCTTTGGTTACAGGAGATCCCAATATTCGATTCTATGCGGGAGTTCCCCTTGTGAATCAGGAGGGGTTTGCTCTCGGTACACTTTGTGTATTAGATAAATCTCCTCGTCAGCTTACCGCAGTTCAACAGAAAGCGCTAGAAACCTTAGCACGTCAGGTAATGGCGAATTTGGAGCTTCGTCGCAGCAATCGGATACTAGAAGCAACTTTAGCGCAGCAAAAAGAAACTGAAAAAGTCTTATTAAGGCAAGCAAAAGAACAAAAAGAGGCTGAAGCCGCTCTGATACTGCGGGATCGGGCGATCTCAGCCAGCAATAGCGGCATTATCATGATGGATGCTCAGCAGCCCAATCATCCGATAATCTACGTAAATCCTGCTTTTGAGGCTATTACTGGCTATTCTGCTGATGAGGTAATAGGGCTGAATAGTCGTTTTCTTCAAGGGATTGACCGTAATCAGCCCGGTCGCCATGTGCTCAGGTCGGCGATCGCTCAAGGTCAGAGCTGCACAACCATCTTGCGTAACTATCGTAAAGACGGGAGCTGCTTTTGGAATGAGCTAAGAATATCGCCTATTTATGACACAGAGGGCGTCCTAACCCACTTCGTTGGAATTCAGTCAGATATTACAGAGCGGAAATTTGCCGAACAGAAGATCACCAAACAGATGAACCAGGCGCTGCTGCTCAAGGGAATTGCTGATGAGGTTCGGCAAAGTTTGGATATTCATCACATCGTCCAGACAGCCGCGACCCAAATTGTCCAAACGCTCAAGGTAGATCGCTGCTTAATTTATGACGTTACAGAGAACACTTTATCAACTGTAAATCTCGCCGCCCACTATTCAAAACGAGAGTATGCGCTCAAGCCTGAGTTTGTTATCTCTGTAGAAAATAACCCTTACCTTACCGCAGTAATTGCACAAGATAGAGCAGTACCTGCCCAAAATCTCTATCAAAACGACCAGATGATTAGTATGGTTGACGAATGCTATCGGGCTAGCGTGAAGTCGATGTTAGCGGTTCGTACCTCAGCGCAAGGGGTTTGCAATGGCATCATTATTGTGCAGAGCTGCGAGGGCTTTCATCACTGGCAACCGGATGAAGTAGAACTGCTCGAATCAGTAGCCTCTCAGGTGGGCATAGCGCTCCGGCAAGCTTCATTACTACAGCAAGAAGTTCAACACCGTGAGTTACTGAGCAATCAAAACGAAGCCTTATCGGAAGCTATTGAGGTCGCGGATTCGGCAAACCAAGCTAAGAGCGAATTTCTAGCCACCATGAGCCATGAAATTCGTACACCGCTAAATGCCATTATTGGCATGACCGGCCTTTTGCTCGATACCCCGCTGACAGACTTACAGCGCGAATTTGCCGATACTGCAAGAAAAGCGGGTGATACACTCCTGAGCTTGATTAACAACATCTTAGATTTTTCAAAAATCGAGTCGGGGCATTTAGAGCTTGAAGAACATGATTTTAGTTTGAGGGATTGCGTGGAAGATACGCTAGACCTCTTGGCGTCGCACGCATCTGCCAAAGGATTAGAGCTGTTTTACTGGATTGAACCCGACGTGCCGCTAAACCCTGTGGGAGATGTGACTCGTGTGCGGCAAATATTAGTGAATTTGGTAAACAATGCCATTAAGTTCACAGAGTCAGGGGATATCACTGTGACCATCACGAAGGCTAACCCCTTGAATTGCGATTTACAAAAACCTATGCTTCAGGTCGCAGTCAAGGATACAGGTGTTGGCATTCCAAGTGTTCGCTTTGAGCGTTTGTTCAAGTCCTTTAGCCAGGTCGATTCTTCCATCACCCGACATCACGGGGGGACGGGTTTGGGGCTTGCCATCAGTCGAAGGCTCTGTGAATTGATGGGAGGAAAAATTTGGGTTGAGAGCACTTTAGGGAAAGGTTCTACGTTTTTCTTTACCTTCCAGGTAGGTTTGGCATTAGCTACAAAGCCTATAGAAATTCTTGACCCGAGTCAGCTTAGCGGCAAGCGCGTTCTCATTGTGGATGATAACATCACCAATCTCAGAATTTTAGAGCTTCAGCTTCAGGGCTGGGGGATGAAGGCTATTACTACCTCAGTCCAGCAGGATGCTATTGCGCGCGTTGCAAGCGGAGAGCAGTTTGACCTGGCAATTTTGGACATGCAGATGCCCGATATGGATGGAGCGGCACTGGCGGAAGATCTACATCGTCATCAGCCCCAACTTCCGCTCATGCTTCTAACGTCCATTGAATTCAATAAAAATATCCAAAATCGGTTGTTTGCGGCCTACCTTAATAAACCTGTTAAAGTGCGTCAGCTTCAAACAGTGCTAAAGCAGATGCTGAGTCCGACAGAGATTTCTAAGGTTTCAGATTCAAGTCAATCCCCACGGACAGCCAGTGTAGCCTTTGCCCAAAAAAAGCCGCTGCGAATTTTAGTCGCAGAAGATAATGTTGTGAACCAGCGAGTCGCGAAGTTCCTATTGGAGCGCTTAGGTTATTATCCTGACATCGTCTCAAATGGGATAGAAGTGCTAACTGCTGTGTATCAAAAAAACTATGACGTCATTTTGATGGATGTCCAAATGCCCATTATGGATGGACTAGAAGCATCACAGAAGCTAAATCAGGAATCCAATATCAGTCATCGCCCTTACATTATTGCTGTCACTGCCAATGCATTACAAGGTGATCGCGAAGAGTGTCTCAATGCTGGAATGAATAGCTACATTACAAAGCCCATCTCGGTTGAGGGACTCATGGATGCCCTTGAGCGGGGTTACGCTCATCAACACAAGCATCAAATTCTCCAGGATTATTCTTTCGCCGTTACCTCAGAGATTCCCAAAGAGAACACCTAGACTCATACTCAGCTCAAGCCCCTTCCTAGCCATCTGCGCAATTACCCAAGCCCCGCTCCAGCCAAACGATCGCTTTCCCCCTAGCCATCACGCCCAAGCTCATGCAAGTCTGCGGCATAGCGGCGAGTGGGTGCCGTTTCCCTGCGTTGGGAATGTTGGTGAAGCTGGGGTTTGGCGTGGGTTGGGTTAGCGAGGGGCTTTGGGTCTGAGCTTTTTTGAAAAATTTGATTGAAACACGAAAAATCACTATTAGAATGTAAGTAGAAAAGGGTGAATATCACCTGCTTAACTGTCACTAAAAGTCAGATTAAGTGCTTGGCTAGAGAACGAAAACGTATATCAAATCAGAAAACAATGGCAACTAAAACAAAGAAACAGGAAACTCCTGAAATCACTGTGCTGACAGGCGAGGCGCTGCTGAGCCGAGTCCGAGAGCTAGGGAATTTAACGAAAGAGGAGAAAGCAAAAGAATGCGGCTACTACACCGTTGCAGGTGATGGAAGTGAACGTATTGGGGTCATTAAATTCCTGAATGCGCTCCTAGATGCAGAAGGTATTAATTTAGACGGTAGCGTGAGCCGAAGTAAAGGCGGAGTACGAGGCGGTCGAAGTGCCAGGTTTAAGGTTGCAGTCCAGGCCAATGGAAACATCCTTGTTGGAGCGGCCTATACCAAGCAGATGGAGCTTAACCCAGGGGATGAATTTGAGATCTCGCTGGGCCGTCGCCAGATCAAGCTAAAGCAGGTATCTGGGAATGCCGAGTTATCGCAATCACCTTTCTAGCTAGAGCATGGCCTCATTGAAGCTAGCGCCGTTCAAAAGCTGTATGCCGATGGCGCTAGTGGAGCTGAGGCTATCGAGTGTTTGGCGGCAAACAAAAAACACAATTTCAATTGAGCTGTCCTTTGATTGAATTAGCAAATCGATCTCTCAATCATTTCCAGACCAAAGCATTGCCCATGCCGACCTACGAGTTTGAGGATGTGGCTGAGGGCTTTTGCTGCACAGTTTGAGCATTAGCTTTGACGGCAACTGCTATAGCCAGCACCAAGAAGTAGGCGAAGGTAGAAGCGACGGCTTTGCTGTTGGAGGCTTTGGCTATGGATTATAGATAAAATACTAAATAAGATTATCACTATTGCACCAAAGTACAATAGTGATAATCTTATTTAGTATGTAAAAGCTTTTGCAATTTAGTAAAGCAGTTGTATAGTAGTCTCTTGTAATGCTGATTTAGTGGAAGTCTAGAAATCAGGTAATGAATAATGGTATATGAATCCCCAACTCTTGTTCCATTGGGGCTTGCAGGTGGTCAAGGTAAGACAACTGTTGCACTAATGACAGGTCGAGTTTTAGCGAAGCTAGGAATCCCTGTCTTATTTATAGATGCAGATCCACAAGCCAGTCTGACAGCATTTCTAGGTATTGAAACAACAGAGCGTCCAACTTTGCTTGAAGTCTTAACTAGATCAGAAGCAAAAGTGCCGCTATACAGTGCGATCCATGAAGTTCCAGATTGTGAGAATTTGTTTCTTATTCCTGCTAATGATGAACTTGAAAGCGCTAACCACTCTCTCGCAGCTTCAGGTATGAGCATTAATGTTCTCCGAAAGCGGCTATATCAAATTGATGAAGAGGTGGCAAACCATGAAAAGATCGTCTGTAATTTTGGGCTAATCATTGTAGATCCGCCACCTGAGCGCTCTCACTTAGCTTTAACGGCGCTTGGGTGTGCTGATTTCTGGGTTATCCCAGCAGAAGCAAACATTAAAGGGGTTAAATCTCTTCAGAGAACAAAAGAGCTGGTTGAATCCTGCTCCGCAATGGTTCCTAACGGTGAGTTACTTGGTGTTATACCGTTTAGAGCTAAGTGGGTTGGGCTTAATCCAACGGCAACTACAAGAGAGGCTATTGAAGTCATGAAAGTGATTGCGGGGATAGACAAAGTGCTGCCTCATATTCTTGAAAGCGATATTTACAAGAAAGCAATTAACGACCAAATTCTTCCAAGTCAACTAAAAAAGCCCGATCTAGAATATCCCATTAACTTTTTAATCAATCTTATAAAGAAAAAGCTTGGACCATTTGCTGAAAAGTTGTCTAATTTGGAGGGTATTGCAGTATGAGTCTGATGGACAAAATTCGTAAAGAGTCCGAAGCTCCTAGCATCGTTATTGAAAAACGTGAAGATCCTCTTCTCGATGATTTTCATATTGAACATGATGAAGTAAAGAGTCAGTCAACTTCTCAAGCTGCTTCACTTGAAGAGAGCTTGCTTAATGAGTTGGAAAAAATACCCCTAGTCTCTTCAAAAAAAGTTGGAGTCAGGCTTGAGGAGAAGATCCTTTCTGACATTCAAGACTTATGCAGGGACAATAACATCACTGTGGAAACTTTACTTGAAGCATTCCATGAAATTTGTATTTTGCGAGATCCAATAATGAAGTTGGTCATAAAAGATGCACAAGCAAGAATGAAACGAAGGACCAGAGCTGGAAACATCAGATCGACTTTGACCAAATTCAGAAATATACAAAACCACTGATGGTTAATATAACTATTGCACCAAACTAAAATATCACTAAAGTAGAATAGTGTAATTCTGTTAATACTTGAAAGTAGTAGTGTGCTACTACAGTTTTACTCCGTCATTTAGCCTTTAAGCCGAACTAAGTACAAAACCGCTGATGGACAATATAACTATTGCACCAAACTAAAATATCACTAAAGTAGAATAGTGCAATTCTATTGATGGTTGAAAGTAGTAGTGTGCTACTACAGTTTTGCTCCATCATTTAGCCTCAAACCCAAGCCAGAAGAGACTCAAAGCTAAAGCATTTATCGCCTGTCTCACTCCCATTCAAGCCATGCAATCGCCCAGCCCTAGCCAACCGAAAGCGCGTGGGCTGAAGCAAAGGCAAAGGCCGAGCTAGGGCTATTGGGGAAGAAATGGTTTGAGTATGGTTGCTGACTGGAAAGTGAAAAAGCCTCTCCGTTGATTGAGGCAATTCGTTAAAATATGAA
>JBGSVR010000063.1:0-3150 GCA_041752855.1 Thermosynechococcaceae cyanobacterium | reverse complement strand
CGGCAAAAAAGTGTTTGATGCGATCGTCTTGCAAAACTCTTTCGTAGAACCGATCAACCGCAATATCAACGGCTGCTGCGCCACCCAGTTTTTCAAATAACGTTGTCATGTAATTTCCTTGTGTTTAAGATTTAGACTGATGCAGACTTAGCTGCAATAGTTTCGAGGGGTTGGGCTTGCGTAGGCTGTTGAAAAATAGCCACGATTGTCTTAACGACGCAAAAAACTAGGAGCGATGCGCCCACTGAAAAGACGATATCCCCAGGGATGCGAAGCCAGACTGTTCACTGCATCCATGGAGAACCAATGACTTCAGCACTGCGTGCGTACCAAGTGCCATGGTTCACAGATTGCACCAATTGATAGAAACCATTGGGGATCAGTCCGCAAATCATCATCATGCCCAGCCCCCCATTAATCCGGCTGTGGCAAGCCCCCAACGGTGCAAAACATCGGCTGTCCAGTCGGGAGCTAGGTAGCTGCCGTGCCCCCAAATGCTTCCAATATGTTGACCACCGCGACCCAGATAGGTTAATTGCCCAGCTTCAATATTCGCTTGAGTCAAGATGATTTCCTGTTGCGGCGACACCACAGTAGCGGGAATCGGTGGTGCATTTGTGTAAATCGCCGATCCTGCAAAGATCAACACTGAAAAGGTGACGATGCAAATTAACACAAGCCAAGCTGGGAGGCTAAATTGCCAGGTACGCTTTGGCACCTTCACCTCACCGAGGTCTAACGTTGGATTTGCCATAATTGCGATTCTTGTCAATGGGCACCTTCTAGCCTAAACAGGTCGCGGTGAAAGCGCTTTGACTTAAGTCAAAACTGACACTTAGAAAACCTTAAGGTTGCTGATCGCTTAAAATGATGTGAACATGTGCTTAGTCCTATCTATATAACTTGTGAATCACTGACCGATAGCTACAATCGTTAACAGTCAAATTAATCTTTTTACTGATCGCTAAAATCTGACCACAAGCGCTTAATGTAGCGATATAGAATGAACGAACTTAATGCTGATTTGGCTGATTGGTTGCAGTCAACGCCGATTTTTCATAGACTCTCGCGATCGCAAGCGCTTTGCTTATGCCAAATTATTCAGTTCCAAACCTGGCAAAAAGATGAACTTATATTCAGGCAAGGCAGTTCAGCCACAGGATTTTTTGTTGTAAAAATGGGGCGCGTTAAGGTATTTAAACTTTCACCGATTGGCAAAGAGCAAATTCTCAATATTTTTGAGCAGGGAGATAATTTTGCAGAAGTTGCAGCCCTAGATGGTCAGCCATTTCCGGCATCCGCTGCCGCCTTAGAGCGAGTTGAACTGATCTTTTTCCCTCGCCAGGTCTTTTTGGCGCTACTTCGCCAAGATCCTGACATTGCCATAAATATGCTGATTAGTCTGTCTCAGCATTCACGCCATTTAGTCAGTATTATTGAAGACTTATCGTTCAAAGACGTGCCACAACGCCTAGCTGCGTATCTTCTCAATCTTTGTGATGTGAGTTCTCAAAAATCTAGCGATCGCTCAAAATTGATCAACTTTGTAACGTTAGATTTAACTAAAACTCAACTCGCCGCAGCACTGGGTACGATTCCTGCGACGCTTTCTAGAGCCTTTTATCGTCTCAGCAGTGAAGGAATTATTGCCGTCAATGGTTCACAGATTGAAGTGCTGAATCGCGATCGCCTGCAAGACTTGAGTCAGTCACTCGAGTAGAGCTATCCATAGACCAATTCAGGAAAGATGACGGCTCTTCTCCAATGATTCTAGATTGCAAACGTTGAGCCAACGCAAATAGACTCTGGAACTCAGCCGATCACTTTAACACGTTCGGCTCCAACGACTGGTTAGCTGGCTTGGCGCTGAGCAACCTTCATCAATAGTCGTAATGCCTCGTTTACAGAGTCTTCTGTAGGAAAAGCTTGAGCTACGTCAGAATCAAGAAGAACTAGATTTGTACCTGCTCGATAACGTTCAACATATTTTCCTCTTACGCCCCCACTAAGATGAGAGAAGTCATACTCAGGACGTAACTCATCTTCCATTTCGGCATCAATTTTCCTGTTCATAGAACCTCCTTTCTGGTCGAGTCGCTTTTCGGGCACTAATAATTCGTATTGTTTCTCCTCGGTCAGTATGAGCAACCGTTAGAAGCTGTCTAAACCTAGATACATCAATAATAACGTAACGGCTCTCTCCTATCGAATGATCTGGGTCGGGAAAGGTTACTGAAAGCGAATCGTTAAATACAGTCACTGCTTCTTCAAGGGAAACACCATGTTTCTCATAGTTTGACTCAGCCTTGTCTGGATTCCACTCAAATTCCATGCGAAACTGCCCACTACCCACCAATCAAGTCTACCCACCAATTCTCAGTCACAATAAAGATAAATTTCGTAACTCCTCAGTAAGGAATTACGGTGTATCGAATTGGCGTAGCATGTTCCTATGAGAAGGTCTTTTTTGACATAGAAACTATAACGGTTTTGTAACTGCTGCCTTATTAGAGAGGCTCCATCATTGACCAATCCAGCGCCCAAGCTCAAACTAAGCCGCGCAGATATCCAATCGATATATGCGTAAGGGGAAAGTGCTGTCATTGAACTGGTGGAAAGATTATTAATCAAGCTCAGTGAGCTTGATTCACGTCTTGAAAACATAGAGCACCAGAAAGCCAAAGACAGCCATAACAGCAGCAAGCCACCTTCAGGCGATGGATTGGGTAAACGAACCAAAAGTCTACGACCCAAAAGTAATCGTCCGAGTGGAGGGCAAGAAGGACATCCTGGGACAACGCATTAGCCTGAGCTATTGGCGATGTCTGAAACCGAAATAACCCCGATTTCCAAGCCCAAAAATCAGGTGCATACCTTGCTAGGCGAGTAATGGCATAATCTGGCAAACAAAACAGCAGCGGATGGGGAATACTTTTGACAAAATCATCCCGCACAAAATTGAGATCTTGCAACATGGGTGGGTAATCCCCCGTCATCCCAATGGACTGCTCTATAGCAATCCTAAATGATTTGTGAGATTCTGGAGAGAGTAACAATGCGAAAGAAATGCTGTCTGAACTTAAAGATTTCATCCAGACTAATCCAGAAGCTCGTGAATTAAAACGTGCCGTAGCAGTCCAGATGTTCCTC
>JBGSVR010000062.1:0-9736 GCA_041752855.1 Thermosynechococcaceae cyanobacterium | reverse complement strand
AACTGGTACGAATTGTTTTTAAGCTATGAATGGCTTTTGGCGACAATAATTCTATTGTTGAAAAATTGGCTAAAAGCCCATTATGCCAAGCTATTTGAGATTTAACCTGCAAGACGTTAAATCAAAATAGACAGGCACCTTCAATGCAGATGATATTGGGATTCTTAACTTCGCACTACTGCTGGAAGAACTAGAGGCCGCGTTTTATCCTGCCGTGATTAAGAGCGGTAAGATTACAGATGCAAAAGAACTCGACTACCTGAAGGCGTTGGGCAATCATGAAGCTGCGCACGTCAAATTCTTACGCGGTGTTTTGGGGAATAATGCCCTATTTCAGACTAGCGATTTGAATCTCAATCAACCAGGGCTAAATGCACTGCTCACTGACCGCACCAAGATTTTGAATACGGCTGTGACCTTAGAAGACTTGGGTGTTCATGCCTATAACGGTGCAGGACCAAGCTTGACCAACCCTACCTATATTCTGGCAGCAGGCTCCATTGTTTCAGTTGAAGCTCGCCACGCGGCAGGGGTGAGATCACTTTTGGGGCGACCTTCGACCGAAACTGATAATGAGCGTTTAGTCAGCAACGCTAACCTGCAAGCCAACCTAAACCCATTCAAGGGACGTGCTTACGATGAACTGTATACGCCGAAGCAGGTTGTCGCTGCGGTTGGTTCGCTCAAGGTCTTGAACAATCCGATTGACGGCTCATTGGTCGCTTAACCCAAGGAAATATTGAACGATGAAACTTTCTTTTAACTGGATGGCGCAACCAATGGTCATAACCATGTTGCCGAATGGCCGTTTTTTCACTCCTTTGCTCAATCAATTAAGCCGCATTTTGTATGATTTCTTGGCTCCGGCTACAGCCCTTGTGCTGATTACGCCTCTACTACTGATGTCCCTGGTTTTTGCTCCCGCTGCTCCCGCCTATGCTCAGAGTGCAACGCTGTCACCTCAGCAGGTTGTTGAATACGCTTTGACGTTAGAAAAGCTAGAGGCTGATTTTTACAGTCGCGCTGTTGCTGCTACTCGAAGCGGCCCTCTTGCCCAAGTGCCCCAAGCTGCAAAAGCAATATTGGTTTCTTATGGTGAGGACGAAGCTCAGCATGTAACCGACCTATCAGCAGTACTACGCTCTTTGGGGGGTAGTCCCGATGCTGTTACTATTCCAGCTAATCCAAATTACCGAGCTATTTTAGGTCGTGACCCTTTTGCTAGCCCTGCTGACTTGCTATTAGCAGGACAGTATGTTGAAGATTTGGGGGTAGCAGCCTATAAAGGTCAAGTACAAAATTTGCTGGCGGCGGGTGAAGCAGGTAAAACAGTTTTGGCTGGAGCCTTAGAGATTCATACAGTAGAAGCCCGTCATGCAGCAGGAATTCGCTATCTGCGGCAGACATTGCTTAATGCTAATGTGCGTCCCTGGATTAGAAATGCCAAGGAAGTGATTTATAACGAAGATCGTGGCGGTTCCCCCATTCCCTTTAGCTCTGAGGCATTTGATGGCTACGCTACCAGAGAGGAAGTGTTGGCTTTGGTTGGGCCAATTCTAACCGCTGCTCAACCGTCCATGACGGTACCGGAGCAATCGGCTGTTCCTAGTAGTGAAGCTAATTCATCCAATAATCAGTCTCCTGCGGTTAGAGGTTTATGGTAAAGCACTCTTAATGATGTTTAATTACTGATGTTTATTCAAACCTTGAGCTTAATAAGCTCAGGGTTTGAATATTGATGCTGTCATTTAACCTAGTAAATTATTGCTTCTATTTAGATTTTGATAAATACCTATTACAAAATATTTCTTAAGCTATGTAGCTCAATAGTATGATTATGAAACCAAATAAATATACCTTGAGCACTACTTATATAAAAAAGTGCTGTCGATTAAGTTAAAGGTCTTTTAGATAGATTACAGGTGTATCAAGCCAGGGTAAGCGCAGAATCTTAATAAGATTTTGCGCCCACAAAAATAAAAGATTTCAGCACTGGAGAAAGTCGCCTCCGTCCGATTGATTGCTACTTTGGACACTTTGTTCCTGCGCTTATCTTATCTAATTAAGGATATCTCCTTGAATAACCTTCCGTTAAAATATTAGAGCGCTTTAGGCCAGGTAAATGAAAATGAGCTACCCTTCCCTAGCTCCGACTCAACCCAGAATGACCCTCCTTGGCCTTCAACAATTTTTTTGACAATAGCTAAACCTATCCCCGTTCCTTTCTTGTCGTCATGCTTAGCTAATGTTTTAAAAATGTCGAAGATCTTTTCGTGATTTTCTTCGGCAATGCCTGGCCCATCATCAATAATTGTAAATTGCAGCAAAGATTCCCGATTTTCTACCAAGATTTCAACCTTACCATTGACTTGATCATGATACTTAATTGCATTGTCAAGTAAGTTGCAAAGAACTTGCTTCAATAATAAAGCTTGAGTCTCAATGGTAGGTAAATCTGCTGTAAATTGAATCTTGAACTCGTTGGGAGGCATTAGAAAGTCAACCACTTCTGCTAGTAGTTGGCTAATGTTGACAGGCATAAAATCTATATTCTCTTTGCCAACCTTTGCATATTCAAGCAGACCCCTAATCAACCGATTCATTTGCAACACACGAGACTGGATTAGCTCAAGCTGCCGTTTATTCTCTAATGGGAGTTGGTCATTTAAATCTTCAATCAGCCACTCTGCAAGGTTTCCAATTCCACGCAGTGGAGTCTGCAAGTCATGAGATACGATATATGATAATTCATACAGCTCTTGATTACGCTTCTCCAATAAACGGGTTGTCTGAGATAGATACAAATTGGTTTGTTCGACTTCTATCACTCGATCTTGTAGCTGATGTTTGATGTTTTTCTGGTGTTCGAGCGTTACTTTTAGGTTTGATACTAGCTCTGCCTGCTGAATGGCGATCGCCATCTGTGTTGAAAGTCCGTCCAGTAAACTTAGCTCATCGGGCTGCCATTCATGTAGGGTTTGGCAGTGGTGAGCAATCAGCAGCCCCCATAGGGTTGGCTCGCTAGAGGGTAGAACCTCTCTAAAGATAATGGGAATGGTTAAGACTGATTTGACCTGGAGTTGCTTCAGTATTTGTAGGCGGCTGGCAGTTAAATGAACAGACGCATCAATATTGGTGATCGCAAGCGGATGACCCTGCAAATACGTTTCGATCTGGGAGGCTTGTTCTTGCTGCAAGTCCTTATTCTCAATCTGACGACCTATTATTGCGGGCCACGCAGGCAAAACAGACTCAGCGACAATTGTCCCGCTCATCTCATGATTCAAGCGGTAGACCAAAGCGCGATCGCAGCCTAAAATCTCACGAACTCCCTCAACCGCAGTTTGTAAAATGTGTGGTAATTCAACAGAATGACTAATGTTTAGAGCCACACTCGTGAGCAGCTCACGCTGTTGCTGCTGCCGCTCAAGCTGCAAATGCAGCTTTCGTTCGGTGAGGGCATGGGTCACTGAACTAATCAGCTTTTGAGAGGTGAGCTGCCCTTTAATGAGATAGTCTATAGCACCCTGCTTCATAGACTCTACTGCCACCGCCTCACTCCCTTGACCTGTCAGCATAATAATGGACGGTAAAGTCTCTAGCTGCTGTGTCAGATCGTGGAGAAGTTCAAGCCCATTTACATCCGGCAGTAAGTAGTCTAGCAAAATGACATCAGGGCAGGCGCTGTTGCAAAGCTCAAGGGCACCCTCCGCCGATTCGCACTCTAAAATGTTACAGCCTAAACCCTTTGAAGATTCTAGGTAGTGACGGTAAGTCGCCCGATCAACCTCTGAATCGTCCACTATCAAGATTGAACAGCCTGAAGGTGAAACTTCATCCCAAGGGGTGGTGAGAGTAACCATATTTAGGGCAAGTAGGGGATATTGAGTCTATGATTACATAGATCAAATTTCATCATTAAGATTTCGCAGAGTTTGGATAAGATCGGATTGACCCTAACCTTTTCGTCACAAGCACTATTAGGTCATAGAATCAGGCAAAATCGTAATCTTAAACCAGTAGTCCAGCAAAATCTGCACTGAGTCTTTCAAAGCGTCGATATTCATTGGTTTAAGCATGTAGCTATTGACGCCAGACTGATAACAAGCTGCAATATCCTTTGGATTTGAAGAAGTGCTGAGCACCACAACTGGAATGGTTTTGAGGATTGGACTTTGTTTAAGGGCAATCAGCACCTCTCGTCCATCGGTTCCTGGCAGGTTAAGGTCCAAAATAATTAGTCCAGGGGTGAGAAGATCGTCAATATTGCTGTATTCCCCCGCTCGATTCAGAAAATCTAATGCGTCATCTCCATCAATGCAGCGATGAACGGAAATAGAAACGGTACTGACTCGATTAATGATGCGGCTTAACGTTTCAAAGTCTTCATCACTATTTTCGACCACCAGTAAGCTGGGTGACGGGCGCTGATCCTGTCTCATATCGGTTGCCCAAGGGTGAAGTAAAATGTACTGCCTTCGCCAAAAATAGACTCAACAGCAATGTTACCACCGTGGCGTTCGACAATTTTTTTGACAATTGTTAGACCCGCGCCTGTTCCACCCCCATATTTGCCCGTTGAGTGCAGTCGCTTGAAAATCTTAAAGATAAGTTCTGAGTGTTTAGCACGAATGCCAATTCCGTTATCTTTAACGAAGAAAACAGTCTGCGCTGAATTGAGCTTAAGAGATTCTGGGAGCGGTAAGTTGATTTCCTCTGGCAAGATGTACCCAATCTCAACCCATTTTTGGGCTTGGTCATTGTATTTGATGGCATTGCTAATCAGGTTGGCAAATAGCTCATTAAACTGAGTGCGATCGCACTGAACCATAGGCAGCGGACGGGGGATCCGAAAGTCCACGAGTTCTGTCTGACTAATTTTGATGACATCCAGCACACCTTTCACCACCTCTTCTAACTCAACGGGCTGAAACAACAGCTCAGCGCGATTAAGCTGCGAATAGTAAAGCAAAGAATTGATTAAATCCTCCATTCGCTGAGTGAGCCGCATTAGCGTCGCTAGCTTGTGCGTCCCCTCCGCTCCTAACTGGTCGCCATAGTCTTCAATCAAAAAAGTGGAATAGTTGTAAATGCCGCGCAGCGGTTCTTTGAGATCGTGAGAGGCAACATGGGCAAAGGAATCTAGCTCGATGTTGCTGCGCTCTAGCTCTGTATTCAGTAAGGCCAATTCATCTACCTTTTGCAGCACAATTCCAATAATGCTGATGCGTAGCTCTAGGGCGGCATTAATTTCACAGGTTTTCCAGGGCAGTGATTTGAGCTGCACCGTTTCTTTCCACCGCTCAAAAGACTTTCTCGGTGCCATTCGCAGGCTGCTGTCGGCATCCACTACGACAGGTTTATGCGGATCGCCAGCCCAATCAATGGTTTGAATCACCTCTGGCCGGAACCAGAGTAGATACGTTTGCTGAGCAAGGGAAACCCGCAGCGCAAGCAGCCCACTCGCGACATCTTTGTAGGGAGCAAACTCAGGATAGTCTGTCACCAAGCTGTTGGTGCTATAAATTGCGTCTTCGCCAATCCGTTGATCAACCCACTGCACCAAGCCAGCGATCACCTGTTCCGGCGGGGTGCTGCCAAAGGATGCGATCTCGCTATTTTCGTAAGAAACCACGCCAGAACTCCCAGTCAGGTCGATCAGATCGTGGGGATTTTGATGAAGTGCATCACTGAGGGTCTGACAGTGGGCAATGGTATTGGTAAATCTAAGGTGAACGGTCTGAAGTTTCAGTTCGTAGGCTAAATCGTCAACATCAGTTTTTGAGCCGATTTGCAGCGACACAATCTGTCCTAGAACCTCACAAGTCGTCCGCGTTTCATAGGAGAGCCGTTTGGGAGAATTATGATGACAAGAAATTAGCCCCCACAGGTGGCGATCTTGCAACAGAGAAATTGACATGGACGCGCGAACACCCATGTTTTCCATATATTCGGTGTGCAGCGGCGACACGCTGCGGAGTGTTGACTGGCTAAGATCAAGGGGAGTAACCGTGATAGGGTTCAGCTTAGGCTCCAGGAAAACTGGCTTGGACAAGGCATCGGGAATAACGCGCAACAATTTAAGCCGATAAAGTTCCTTTGCCTGCTTAGGGATATCACTAGCTGGGTAGTGTAGACCTAAAAATGGCTCTAAGCCTTCACTGGCATTTTCAGCAATAACGTGCCCAGAACCATCATCATCAAAGCGATACAGCATCACCCGATCAAAACCAGTAATGCTGCGAATTGCGGTGACGGCCTGCTGCGAAAGTTCAGCTAGAGTCTGAGTATTCTGGAGACGCTCAATCGGCACTTTCACAAACTTATAAAAGTTGACCGCCTGCTGCTCGACCGTTGACGCCGCCTCTGCATTAGAGACTTGCTCTAACTCTAGGACAATGACACCATCGGTACGATGTAAAATGCCTTCAAAGGGCTGGGACTTGCCATCCACAGACAGGACTAGACGCAGGGGATTTATAGTTTCAAAGTCGGCGTTCACGTAGCCTCGGATTGACTCAATCTGCTCTTGATTCAGCAGTACTGAGAGCGGCTGCCCTAAAAACGCATCAGTTTTTTGCCCCAGAAGCGCCTCTGAATTTTGACTGATTTGCAGAATAATAAAATCAGTTTCGCAGAACGTCAGCAAAACGCCGTGGGGTTGAATCGCGTTAGAAATATGGATCGGTTCGCGATCACAGCTCGTCAAAGATAAATCTGACGGTGCCAGCTTAGGATCGGTGAGGTTAGCAATAGATTGTTTGACCTGCGAGATGAAATCTAAAGAGGTCATGCTCTATTCTCACTGGAATTTCAGATTCTCTCTACATTATTGCACTACCCTAATCCAGCCCTCTTTTTAGCAAAGTGGATTCTGGTTCTAAAGTAATACGGTAAGCCTGGTACCCGCATAGCAAACTGGAGATAGATGAACAGCAATGGAGTATCAGCAATTCCAAATTCGGAACGATTTTACGTCGCTTCAGCCAATCTGCACTTCGCAATGGAGCCTGGTTTGAACGAGACAATAAGGGTTTCAGCCCCTAAAAACTTTGAATTTGGAATTGCTGACAAGGCAAGTTACGCCTGACAGCAATGCGCCGTTCATTATCTCCCAACGGATACACTGCTTTGTTTATTTCACCCCTCCCCCATCACACCCAAGAATTGAGCCTCTGCTTGCTTCTGTAGCCATCGCTTTCAGAGTCTTTACAAGCAGCTAGTGTAGGTAAAGCTCTGGCCATTTTCCTAATGCGTTTAATGCTTGCTCAATAGTGGGCAATTTTGTCCCGTGATGCGGGTCTAGAATTCTTCGGATCTCCTTCTCGTCTTTTCCGAGCATCTCGCCCAGTTGTGTCTTAGCAATCCCAGTTTCTTTAAGGGCTGAATAGAGTGCCGCCTTGAGCGCAATTCGTAACGGAACTGCTACTCTATATTCCCCAGCTTGTATTTCGCTTGATTCAGGTATCTCCCGATCGTCATCGATCCGAGCTGCGATCGCTTCTGCTAGACAATCCGATGCTTCGACAAGACTCTCTTCAAGACTATCTCCCTGAGTAATGGCCTCAGGTAAATCCCGAAAACTTACGACATATCCGCCCTCTTCCGACGACTCTAAAATTGCTGAATATGAATATCGATTCATAGCTCCCCTTTTTCTACCCCTAACTGCTTTAATATTGCGTTCAAAGTCCCTGTCTTAAGTTCTTTCTTGAGGTCAGGAATGATTGCATACCGCCCACCCAAGTAAAGGGTGACGTGGCTTCCTTTTCCACGTTTACTCTCTATTCGCAACTCTTCTTTGCGAGCCTTAGAAAGCTTTTGCAGCGCTTTGACAAGTTCTTTTCCAGTCATACTTTATCTTCGGACATATATGTCCGAACGTCAATCAATCTCTTAAAGGGCGATCGCCCTTTTCTCCCCTCTCCCCCATCTCCAGCCAAAGCTAAGCCCTAGCCAGCCTAAACACCGATCGCGTCTCAATACCCTCGCTCCAGCATCTGCTCAAGTGACACAGGCTTACGCTCCTTAATCCCCCGTGACTCAAAGAATGCTGCTCGTGCTGCCTCATATCGCACCGCCTCCGAGTAGACCTTGTACGCCTTCACTGACTTCTGCCGTGTCAGTGCCATTCCAAGATAAGCATCCACCTTTCCACTCACTAGCCCACTAATGAAGGTATGCCGTCCTCGATGGGGATGAATTTCCGGTAATCCTGCCGCCTGGGCTACCTGCTTAAACATCTTGTAAATGCCCTCATAGCCCATCCGATCGCCATAATTCCTGTGACTATAGGACACGAAAATAGGATCTTCCCCCTTTAGCTCCCCCTGGCTCTCTATCCATCGCTGGCTCAGATATTCCACCAGCACTAAATGCGTCTGCTCATCCACCGGAACCCGACCGCTGGACTGGTGCTTGCCATTTCTAATTACAACTTCCACCCCGTTGTAATCTTCAACGTTAAGCAGCGAAACCTCCTCCGGTCGTAACCCAGACTTAAACCACAGAAAGACGATCGCCGTGTCCCTAGCCTCGGTATTCCCCCTCCCCTTTAGTGCCTCAAACAACGCATCAATCTGGTGCTGCTCCAGATGCTTTGCTTCTCCGTCTGGTATCGTCGGAATCGACACCCCATCGGCTGGACTTTGGGCGATAGCCCCTACTTTCTTCATCCATGTAAAAAAGCTCTTGATCGCCGTCACCGAAGCCGCAACGGAACTAACCTTAAGCGATCGCCCTTCCAAGTAGCCTTTATAGGCGGTTACGTCACTCATGCTCATCGCAGACCAATCTTTACCGACCCAATCACAGAAGGCTTCGAGCTGCCGTCTGTAGTTGCGCTGGGTATTTTCAGAGAGCGATCGCGCTTGCAAAAACTGCTCAATCATCTGCACCCGTGACTCCCGCACCGCAGGAGCCTGAACTGAAGTGATCGCAATGACCTTGGCTAACTCAGGCGTAGCCTCCGGCTGTCGTCCCACTGCAAAGAGCCGCACCGCTGGCACTGCCGCTTTGGTCTGATTAAACGCACTCATCACATCCATTCCTTTATTGATAGCGTTTCCAGCTCATCTTGCACCTTTTTACACGGATCTCGGCTTGGCTTTTTAGAGCAAATGGCCCAGTTTCGTCAGAATCGGTTCCTTGCCTTTCATCAAAATCAAAGCTCAAAACCACGAAAACTCGTCAATCCAAGATCCAGTTTAGCGTTTAATTCCAGATATGTAATCAATATCTGTACTCTAGCGAAACTCTAGCGAACAAGAGTGAAGCACCGTAGAGAAATCGGATTTTTGCCTATGCTGCATGGGTTTGGGCAATCGCCCTTCACTGACTTGGAACCAAAACAGGCTGTTGGAATGCGAAGACTTGTCCCAGACGGAGATCGCATTACCCTCACAGGCTGGAGCTGGAGGTGGGCATCACTCCTGATGCGGGGCTTTCGTGACTCATCGGTAGGCACAGAGCAGTGGTGGCCTCGACAAAGCAGGAGTGAGGCTGGCGTGAGAACTGTAGTTGGCGATTGAGTGGCGATCACTCAATCCTTTTCGGTGATTTAATTGTTCAGCAATCAAATCAAGTACCTTTCATTTCGTTATCGTACATTGTCATTACTCGCTTGCGTTTCCCTTCTTGGGTGCGTTTTTCTGCGATTCTTGCTGACTTTTCAAGAACCTGATTTCGCATTTTTTCTATATTTAGGTTAGCGTCATCTTGACTCAATAATTCAAAT
>JBGSVR010000061.1:0-4485 GCA_041752855.1 Thermosynechococcaceae cyanobacterium | reverse complement strand
TTCTCTAGCCTTCGGAGCGTACCAAGGTTAGGCCAGTAAAGTAAAACAGTCTGTTGGCTATTCTAAAGGCATAAAGCTTTGAGGTGTCATTGCGCCTAAAACCTCCCCGATGACAGAGACCAAGGCAAGGCCGTTATCGCTACTTTAGACGCAGTACCAAACTGGGCTTTTTTATGAATATTGCTGCTATCAATCAAAAAGCAATTTTTACACCGCCAGAACCTACGCCTCAACCAGGCTTTCCCACTCCAGAACCGCCTATGCCAGAACCTACGCCTTTTCCAGAGCCTCCCATGCCAGAACCCAACCCAATGCCCCAGCCACCTGTATTCAGCCTATAAGATTGTGGAAGTCTTAAAATCTAGTCGAAAATAACCTTAGTTTGACCAGGAAACCACTGGGGATATTTCTGCATAATGTGAATGTACAAATCTGAATTTAGCTAGATTGACAACCACGTTTGTAGGTAAGGCCAGGGCTGCACACTAAACCAGTTCGAGTCGGCGATCGCAAACTGGCACGATCAGGGTATCTGGAGGTGATTGAGCAGAATATCGAATAGCTTAAGAGCTGTAGCAGTTATACCACTGGATAAATTGCTCTAAACCTACTTGAAGCGGAGTGCTGGGCTTAAATCCGGTCGCCTCCATCAGGTCGTCTACATCAGCAAAAGTGGTAGGAACATCACCAGGCTGCATCGGCAGCAGATTTTTGCGCGCCGATTTGCCCATGATCTGCTCGATGGTTTCAATAAAGGTGAGCAGCTCAACAGGAGTATGGTTGCCAATGTTGTAGATCTTATAGGGGGCATGGCTAACAGAGGCATCGGCCTTGGGCGGCTGCGCCATTACGCGGACAATGCCTTCGACAATATCGTCGATGTAGGTGAAGTCTCGCTGCATTTTGCCGAAGTTGTAGACATCAATGGGACGGTCTTCGGCGATCGCCTTGACAAACTTAAAGTACGCCATATCGGGGCGACCCCAAGGGCCATAGACCGTAAAAAAGCGCAGCCCTGTGGTGGGAAAGTTGTATAAATGGCTGTACGAATGCGCCATTAGCTCATTGGCTTTTTTGGTGGCGGCGTAAAGCGAAATGGGGTGATCTACGTTGTCGGTGGTGGCAAAGGGAATTTTGGTATTTGCCCCATAGACAGAACTCGAAGAGGCATAGACCAGATGCCCAATTTGGCTCTGGCGACAGCCTTCTAAAATATGGGCAAAGCCTGCAAGGTTGCTATCAAGGTAGGCAAAGGGATTTTCTAGAGAGTAGTGAACTCCGGCTTGGGCAGCAAGGTGAACAACGCAATCAAACGGTTCGTCTTGGAACAGTTGGGCAATGCCGAGGCGATCGCCTAAATCCAGATACTGAAACTGGAATCTGGGATGGGCGTAGAGCTGGGTGAGTCGCGCTTTTTTGAGGTTTACGTCGTAGTAATCGTTGAGGTTATCTATGCCGTAAACCTGCACCCCATCGGCGAGGAGCCGTTGAGCCAGATGATAGCCAATAAAACCCGCAGCGCCTGTGACTAAAACTTTCATTTTTTATCTCCTTGAAAAGAAAACGACATATCGGAACAATTCAACGCCTGTATCACAGGATGTTTTGTGGCAGTTGGATAGTGAACCACGCTGACACTGCCTGGTTGAATGGAAAGAGAACATGCGCTGGGCGGCAGACCCAGCATTGGATTCAGAAAAGACTGGATTTCGGTGGGGTCTGCTGTCGCCAACCCTGTGCTAAGGCGATCAGTGGAAAAGTCATAGTGGCTCAAAAGCGTTTGGAATGTGGCGATCACAGTTCTGAAACTGCGATCGCTAAAGCAAAAATCTAGAGGAAGCTGGTTGAGAAAAGAAGGAATATCGGGAGGCTGGGTATGGCTATTGGAAGGCGTGGGCATGAGCAGTAAACGTAAGCCTGTTTTACCTTCCTTAAGTTTTGGGAGGGTTTCGCCTAAGTGCTGGGTCAGGTTCATGGCCTCTAGGCGGACAGGCTGATGGGTATTGGCAGGAAAGGTCAGAAGGCTGATACCACTATTGGACTGCTGCAAAGTATGGAAATAGGCTTCTGGCGGAAGCGTTTCGGCAGAAGGGTTATGAGAAGGATGAAGTGCGGTGCCCATCAGGGCGCGAATGGTTCCGCCGTGGCTCACAACTAAAATGGTTTTACCGCGATAGCGGGGCAAGAGATCTTGCCAAAAACGCCGCGCTTGGGCATACAGGTCTTGAACTGGAAAGCACGGTTGTGTCAGGGTTGCAGTAACACCATGACTTGCAAGTGCAGTCTGAGGCACCATCTGAAACTGGTGAGGATGCTCTCGCCAAGATTGATAGTCTGCGGCAAAGGTCTGGCGCACGGTCTTAAAGGGCAGTCCCTCCCAGGCGGGTAGGGCAATCTCTTTGAGGTCAGGATGGATTAAGAGGGAAGGCAAAGGCTTTTTTGCTGTTGCCAGCGCGCTCAAAATGAGGGCAGCGGTTTCTTGAGTTCGCTGGAGGGGACTGGTGTAGAGGGTATCAATCGCTAGGTGACTCAGCACCTGCCCTGTGCGATTGGCCATCCAGCGTCCCTTTTCAGTCAGGACGGCATCGTCGCTACAGCCTTGGTAGCGTCCTTGGGCGTTGTAGGTACTTTGACCGTGACGCACGAGAATGACGCGGGTGGTTTGGGGAGTAGTCTGCATGGCTGTCTCTAACGCAATGAACAGGGGCCTTAAAAACTAAAAACTAAAGGTGGTCCGCACTGCACCAACAAACAGGGGAGATGAATCGGCTTTACCTTCTGGATTCGTGACCATCCAGCCACCGAGGGTGAGGGTAATATTTTTCTGGATCTGGATGCGATAGAAGGCTTCGAGGTGGAGCGAGGTGCCCGAATCGACAAGGGCAGCGCCATCTTCTTGAAAGCCGTTGCGGAAGGTCTGAGGTGGCTGACCAATAATTAGGGCACCAAGGTTGCCTTTTTTGCCAAGGTCTGGGAAGGCGGCGGTGATGCCCCAGTTGAAGATGCTGGCCTGGGGGTTGTTGGGAAGGTCGGTGGCTGTTGCCTGGGTCAACCCAACCCAGCCCCCCAAAGCGACGCGGGAATTGAGCTTAAAACTGGTTTGGAAGCCTAGGGAATTGGCGTGGACAGCTTCGCTTTCGTCATCGAAGGGGTCGTTGGCGATCGCACTCCCTGTGCTGGTATCCAGGCCGTTGTAAGAATGAACATAGGTGAGGCCAACTCCTAACGCTTTGGTGGGTTTGTAGGTTAACTGGGCGATCGCGCTGTAGGCGGTATCTGCATCGGTGGCGAGGGGATCGATACCAGGGCTAGTGAGATAGCCCACGCCAAGGCTGAGCTGCTTGCTGAACTCATGGGTGAACCCAATACCAACGCCTTCGCCCTGTCGATAGATGGGGTTGCGCTGCCCAAACCGAGACAGAGAACCCTTAGAACTTCCGCTGACATAGGGACTCAGGGTATCGGCAAAGTCATTGAGGCTGCCCCCAACCCCTTCAAGGTAGACCGTGGTGCGACGACCGATGGGAAAGGTATACTCCAGCCGACTCAGTTCAAATTGACCGCCGCTGTCTCCTTGAAAGGAAATGCGCGCTAGGTCTGTATCGGCAATGCGGTCGGGTCGTGGGGTACTGATGGATTGGAATCGAACGCGGAGGCGATCGCGGCCTGTAAAGCTGGTATCTAGGTTGAGGCGCACTCGATAGCCCGTGTCTGGCCCTGTGTTTGACGCTTCACTCCCTACCCCAATGATGGAATAAAGCACTTCGCCCTCCAGTTGAGTGGTAGGACTAAACGGGCGATCGGGTGGCTCCGATGCTGGGGTCGCTGGTGCTGAAGCAGGAAGCGTTTGGGTAGGCTTTGCATTCACAAGCGCTTCGAGTTCAGCCACGGTCGGAGTTGAATCTGATGCATTGCCCAGACGATTTTCTGCCGATAGCAGTGGCGCTGCAAGCTGGTCTACAGACGCAGGCTGCGCCTTGAGGGGATGAGCGGTGAGTGCTATGGTCGCGAGTCCCATGCTGAAGCCTCCTGAGTAATGCCAAAGTGCTGCAAGGGTCATGTCTAGTTGAGCAGGTAGGGCTGCGGGTCAAGGGGCGATCGCCCTTGATGAATCCCCATTCCACCGACAGAAGTTTGCAGCGCATACAGAGCGGCGTACCGTCCGGCTAAGGTCAGCAGTTGACGATGGGTGCCTTGCTCCAGAAGCTGACCGTTTTCGAGGTACAGAATGAGGTCTGCCTGTTCGATGGCCTTGAGGTTGTGGGAAATCAAGAAGGTGGTGCAGCCTTGGGTCAAGCGGGTGAGGGCTTCATTCACCTCATGTTCGTTTTCTTGGTCAAGTCCCGTGGTGGGTTCGTCCAAAATCACGATGGGCGATCGCCGCACGGCGGCACGGGCGATCGCAATGCGCTGGCGCTGACCGCCGGAGAGGGTGGCACCGCGCTCTCCTAAGATGGTGTCGTAGCCCTGGGGTAAGGCTTGGAT
>JBGSVR010000060.1:0-10095 GCA_041752855.1 Thermosynechococcaceae cyanobacterium | reverse complement strand
TTTGAAGAAGTGGCGCTGTTTCATCGGCGATCGCAAACCCTCCTGCTCACAGACACCCTCGTCTCGGTGCCAGAAACCCCACCAGAGATTGTGCAGCTTGACCCCTATCCGCTGCTGTTTCATGCAAAAGATGATGTGACTGATGTGGTTGAAGATACTGCCGCAGCGCGCATTAAAGGCTGGCAGCGAATTTCGCTATTTGGGTTTTATTTTCGCCCCAGTGCCCTAGAGATTGTGGAGATACCTCAGGCGATTAGAGCGGCAAGAAAGGTTGGCGATCGCTCCCGTAAGGCATACTTTGGCCTCTACCCTTTTGCCTGGAAACCCGACTGGCAGCGCTCGTTTGAAGCACTCCGAGGTGGCGGAAGACCTTTCGTCGCACCCATTTTACAGGCGCTTATTCTAAATCGTGCCCCCCAAGAAACGCTCGACTGGGTAGACAAAGTCGCAAGCTGGAACTTTCAGCGGATAATCCCCTGTCATTTTGATGCGCCTATTACCGCAGGGTCGCAGCAGTTTATGAGTGCATTTACGTTTCTAAAACAGCAGCCCTTAGACAAAGATGTTGCGAGCAGCAGCGGCACTTTGCCAGAAGCAGACTTTGAACTGCTTAGAGAACTAGAGCAAGGACTCGTCAAGCTGGGCATCACGCCACCACCGAAGGCGCGGGTTTAGGTTTAAAGTGAGTGTTGAATCCGACAAAATCGTTCACGTTTTTTGGTATCAATGAATCAGCCACAGCTGCAGCCCAAACCCAGAGCCGATTTGATATCAACCTTAAAGCTTTGTTGTGCCGTCCTTGCGATTTCTAGCGCCCCTATTTTCATCCGCTTTAGCGAAACGGGGTTAGGACCCAATGGGACGGTTTTTAATCGTCTTTTGATTTTTGTGCTGGTATTTGGGTCAATTCAGTCTGCCCGGATTGGCCTATCTGCCGGTCAACCTAAGGCGAGTGAACCAGAACCCATTACGACTCAGTTTTGGTGGCTGCTGCTTGGAGTGGGGGTGACTTCGGTGTTTTCTCTAGGGCTGTGGGCGACTTCTCTGGAGTACATCAGCGTTGCTAAATCAATGCTGCTCAATAACCTGACTCCTATTTTTACGACGCTAGGAAGCTGGCTCTTGTTTAGAAAGCAGTTTGACGCCAGGTTTTTGGTGGGCATGGTGATTGCGCTGGTGGGGGCGATCGCCTTAGGTGCCGAAGATCTCCACGGCGTTGACAACAACCTATTAGGGGATGGATTTGCGCTGCTTTCGGCGGTCTTTTTGGCAGCTTACCTGATGATGGTCGAAAAGCTTCGCAGCCGATTTTCAGCCACCACCATTTTGCTGAGTCGGGCGATCGTTGGGAGTATGGTGCTGCTACCTGTTACTTGGTTCAGTGAAGGGCAGATTTTTCCTACAACCGCTCCAGTGTGGAGTGCAGTAATTGCGCTGGCTCTTATTTGTGAGGGCTTTGGACAGCGGCTGCTAGCAGATAGCATGAGCCACTTTTCCTGTAGCTTTATTGCCCTGTTTTTGCTACTAGAGCCAATCCTCAGTACAATTCTGGCCTGGATTATTTTTGCAGAGCAGCTTAGCCCTTTAACCTGGATTGGTTTTGCAGTGGTGCTAACCGGAATTTACCTCGCCACGTCTAGCCCGTCTACAGAGAAAGATGTGATTCCTGTTACAGCTCCGGCAAATGAATTTAGTTAAGTCTTCTTAGGAACGAAATGGATCATAAAAGCTCTCTTAAACGTTGCTTCAGAGAGCCAATTCAAGAAATATTTGACGCAGCTCGATATCTTGACGCGGCCGTTTCAGCGCATTTAGCTGCTTATCGACAGATTGCGGAGAAACTTTTCTCTCTTTCAAACGATCCGAAGATTCGGACGTGGACAAATTCCATTTGGGGCAAAAATAGCCTGTATTTCACGGTTATCAAGCAGATCGATTTACCTTTACTCCCAAGAGTTGGTACAAGAAAGCCAATATCTGCTCAAATTCTTGAGCTACAGAAGAGAGATGGCCACCATTGTTGCTACTGTGGGCTGACTGTTACAGCGGTTTTCAGTCAAATAGGGGGCGATAAAGCATTGCAAAAGTAGGCCAGAAATGAAGCCATATTCCATAGACTTACGAGAGCGGGTTGTCAGTGCAATTGAAAAAGGGGATAGCTCCTTCCGCAAAGTATGCGACTTTAGCAGAGTATTGTGAGCTACTGTTTGATGCGACTGGACTATGGGTGAGCCAAAGCACCATGTGCCGAACATTCCAGAGACTAGACTTACCGCGCAAGAAAAACGCTCCGCTCCAGCCAAGTCACCAGTGAGCGAGTCCAGCTCCTAAGGGCAGAGTATTGGGCACAAGTAACAGGGATAGACCTCAAAGACTTGGTGTTCCTTGATGAAATGGGTGTGCTTCTGGAATTGATGAGAACCCATGCTCGTGCTGCACCTGGAGAGAGCGCTTACGATTTTAAGCCTTTTTATCGAGACCTAAATCCTTACGCCAAATCTAAATCTAATATTTCTAAATCTAATACTTTTTAGGATTCGTGCATGTTTTTTATCTCTGAGATATTGCCAGATAATTTCTCAAAGTCTTTGATTCTTTTATCATAATCTGGATGGATAGTCTTCATGAGTCGATCCCAGATAGAGAAGTGAGTTGCATAGTTATAAAAAAAACTTTCATGATGTTGATCGTGAAAGGTTACGCCTAGCAATGGAAATGGAAATCTAGATGAAGGATTTGCAGAATATTCATAGCCTGAATGCCCAATCATTCCTGTGATTTGGTCATATATCTTGTGTGCAATTAAAATTACGCCTGGGACAGGCAATAAAAAAGGTGCAAAGAAAAAGTAAGACTGCAAAATCAAATCATCTAAAAACGTATCGCTATTGTTGCTCCAAACGGTGGGCGTAACAGACCTATGATGCCAAGAATGAATGTGGCGATAGAAAAATTTAGTATGGAGTAACCGATGTCCCCAGTAAAACCAGGTATCAAAAATAAGCATTGAAGCTAAAAACCAAAGTAGTGACGTTAGCGGCGTTAGATGAGCTGGACGCATAGTAAAGCCAATCTGTTGACAGAAAAGACCTCCTGAAAGCATCAACGCAATAAAGAACAAGGATTTTGAGCTTTGAATAATATCTCGATCAATCTCTAATTCCGAACTATTTTTAGCCTGAATTTTTTTCAAGCATCCAAGATGCTGATTCCAGGAAGAAATCAACTTTCCAAATAAAAAGTAAATGCCTAGCAGAACAACATAAGAGGTTACTAATAGCACCAAAAAATATTTAATTTGATATTGCATAAATGATTGTTCAGTACAATAGTCGTTAAAAACAAAAAACTAGATCCAACAAACATTGAGATCAACTACCAGGAACAGGGGACTTGTCTAATGAATTCTCTAAGCAATGTGATTCAACACTAAGGATTAATGAATCTCGATAAACTATCGTAGAAAGTAAAATCTTAAAAATCCCTAATGCAATTAAAAATAAACAGATTCCCGTACCTGGTTCATTGCCAATAAATTGCCCTAAAGACTCTCTAACGAACGTATTTTTTGCTAAGAATGGTTCAAAAAATTGATCGACCAGTATACCCGCAATAATAAACGCAGGTATTAGCGCACCTCTCTGAAACATAAGCTGTAGCGAAAACACTCTGCCCTGTAGCTCTATGGGAACTTTGCTCTGCCAAATTGCCCGATTCGATCCCATTATAATCGGATCGGCTAACTGATAAACAAATACTCCAACACTAGCAACAATGAGGGATAGCTTAATGCCTAGCCCAAGAACAATAATAACAAAGCCCTGTAAAATCGTAAGGCTTAGAATTCCGAGTATACGTCGTTTAGGGCCTCCCCATGTACTCATAATGGCGCTTCCTGCTAGCATTCCACATCCCGCAGACGATACAACAATCCCAAACTTAGTAGCGGATCCAAACTTAAGCACCAATAGCCAAAAAGAAATATCAAACATGCCAATTGTAAAGTAGGTCAATATTATAAAGACCCACAGTTTAAAGAGGCTTGATCTTGCTTTAATGTAGTGCCAAGAAAATAAAGATTCCTGTAGAAGCTTTCTGATTTTGCTAAGGTTTGGATCGCTAGTTTTGGCACGATAAGGCAGCGGTGGAAAACGCACCCTCAGGAGAATAGCGAGGGTGGGAATGAAGGTTAGGCAGTCAATCAGTAAAATGCCCTTCAGTTTAATAAGTCCCGTCAGCCAGACTGCTAGGAGAGGTGTCAAGATTGCGGCTACGCCTTGGGGAAGATCTGCTAAACCGTTCGCTCGACCTTGATGCTGCTTGGGAACAAGCTGGGCGATCGCCGCAGAATAGGCAGGCGCTTGAAAGGCACTAAAAACGGCAAGAATGGGAACCCCCATGTAAATATGCCAAAGTTGCAGATGCCCAGACAATGACAGCATAAGCGCCACAAAAGAGCAGCCCGCCGCCACCGAATCACTCAAAATCATAGCCCAACGACGATTCCAGCGATCGACGAGAGACCCTGCCAGTGGCGCGGCAAGAATGGTAGGAAGGTACATAAGAACCACCAAAAGCGCCACTTGAGTGATAGAGCCAATTTGTTGATACGCCCAGATCGCCAGCGCAAACTCGCTGAGCTTAGAGCCAAGCATTGACACAAATTGTCCAATCCAGACACTTAAAAACGTTCTCATGCAGCGTTACACATCACCAAAGGCTTGAAAGCGCTTCTACAGCATATCCAGAAAACGATTTGACTGTGATTGAGCCTTCCCCCGCTCCAATTTTGCTGCGATAGCCTTATCTCGAGGTCAGTCATAGCCAAGGCGATGTAATGCTGGTGCCAAGCGTGTTTGACCTGACGGGTCTGCTATTATCTACCTCAGGAGTAAAGACTTGCTAAGCGGAGGTTAAAGTTGCCAAAAGGCTTGAATCCACTCGGTTTCTCAAATCTATTCCGTTCCGACAGTTCTTCTAAATAAAAAGTCCGTTATTAAACCAGAGATAACAACGAATCTGGCTAAACTGAGCCATTTAAATCAAAGGCGTGGTGTGCTATCGGTAGCTTCTTAGAGTAAAGCTCATAATTAAGGTTGGGGAGTGAAAGACAAATGAAATCAGCAGGACTTGCAGCGATAGGTGTTTTAGCAATAATCGGCTGGGCTAATCCAATATATGCCCAAACCCTTGCACCAATTGATCAGCTTCGGACGACTCGAATCTGTAAAGGATGCGATCTCAGCAATGCCAACCTCAAAGGCATGGATCTCAGCAATACCGATTTAAGCGGCGCAAACCTTGGCAATGCTGACTTGAGTGATGCAAATCTCAGCAATGCCAACCTCAGTGGCGCAAGTCTTTATTTAACTAAACTCTCTAATGCGAATCTCACGGGCGTCAATTTTAGCGGTGCCAATGTAAAAGGTGCAGCCCTAGCAGGTGCAAACCTGTCAGGGAGTAACCTTGCCGATGCAAATTTTAGCTACGCAACGCTCCTAGGGGCAAACCTCAGTGGTGCAGATCTCAGTAAAACAAATTTAGCGGATGCGGATCTAAGCCAGGCTAACTTAGAGAAAGCGAAGCTGCTCAATACTAATCTCAATCATACAAATTTAACCGCAGCAAACTTAAGCGGCGCAGATTTGAGCGGGTCAAACTTAGAAACAGCTAACCTTAAAGACGCTGATTTTACAGGTGCAAACTTAGTTCAGACAGCCTTGGCAAAACAGCCAGGTAACGAGCCGACCTCTGGTACAGCACAGAACCCAGGGAAGGTGGACGAATCTATCCTAGACAATACAAAGTACAAGGCAGAAGATAGCCCCATTGCAAAAATCCCAAATCAGCTTCCAACAGCACAGCATCTAAAGCGCGGAGAAGTCGTTGTTGACTTTAGGCAACGTTTTTTCTTCACCAACAACATACTTTCGCAGTCTGCCACAAAAAGTGGCGGCACCCCATCTTGGTCGGGGGGAGGACTTCGGTGGGGAATTACCAATAGTTCAGAACTGGCCGTTGCCTATCAAAATACGGATCCGGTTTCCATTGAGCGCCAAGGACCTTTCCGTATCTTCGTAAGGGACTCCACACCCACTTGGGATATAGGGGTAGAGTTCAAACAAAAGATTTGGGAGAACAAATCAAAAACCCAAGCTTTAAGCGGTGTGGTCTCACTTGCGGGTTTTACTGAACCACAATTTAACTTTAGCGATCGAGTCACAGGCGCTGCCGTCAGCACGAAAAAAGGTAACGGGATTGTTCCAGGTTTAGCACTTCCGTTTACTGCGAAAGTTAATGATCGCTTAAACTTAACGATTTCTCCTACTTTTGCTTTTTTTCCAGCAGATAGCGCTCTTTTCTTAAGTCGTCCTCCTACGGCTAATCCTGGTTCTTTTGGCACAATGTTTGGGTTGACAGGTGCTGTCTCTTTTCAAGTTCATCCTAGATTAGTGCTTTGGGGAGAGGCTTTCTTTCCCTTTGTTGGCAATAACAGTATTAATCGAAATAGTGGTCTTCCTGATAAAACTCTGGCAATTAATGCAGGGATTCGCTATCTAGTTAATCCTCGTCTAGGGATTGACTTATATGCGACGAATACCTTTGGTGCCCTCGGGCCACTCGCCTTGACTGCTGATAATGAAAATTTTGGCTTTGGGGCAAACTTAGTATTTATGCCAGGAATTATTCCTGCCAACCGTGAAAATTATCCCAATAACTTTAAAGGACAGTTCAACCAGAAAGATAGTCCATTAACGACCGATGGTCTAGGTTTTTTTGACGGAGGCACTTTACCCGCAGGGAAATTTCTCTTGCAGTCTCAGGTTGGCAGTGGTGGGGTGATGTCTGCTGCGCGCTATGGTGTACTCAAAGACTTAGAAATTGGAGTCTATCTAGATTATGTCTTTGGCAAAGTAGATGAGTCTGAGTCTGGGATTGCTGTAAAGGCTCGTTTTCTTGATCAAGCAAAGGGTGCACCGTTTACAGCAAGTGGAGTAGTAACTTTTGGTTTAGCTAACGAGCCTATTTTTAACTTCACGAATAACCAAGCGGATCGATTCGCGCTTCAGGGTAAAGATAAATCTGTTCCCATTTACTTCTTTGATGATAGTTTGAATACTGGAAGGGGTCTAATCATTGCAACCTTCTCGGTGCCGCTTCAATATCAAATTGGGAAAGGAACGGCAGTGTGGGTGACGCCAACCATTGGCTTTGTGCAAAGGGGAGGCGTTTCAGTAGCTGGGGTTAATGCAGGTGGGTCGGTGCAAATTTTTAAAGATGTGAGTCTTTTAGGCGAAGTTGGTGCTAACTTTGCGGGAGATGGAAATGCCTTTATTGGCAATCGACTGGCGAATCGCATTCCTTGGAACTTTGCGGTGCGTTGGACGCCCTCTAAGTTATTAGGGTTTGATTTTAAGGATGCACTGGTACGCCCAAGTTTAGAGCTGTTTGTGACGAATCGAGTGGGTGCTTCTGTGTTTCAGCAATTTAGGGTAAGGGAGCAAAATGAGCCAGCTTTTGGCGTTGGCTTATCTATTCCGTTTTAGTGGATTTATCACCTTTGGCTAAAGCCTGTGTAGCCAAAGGTGATACCTGCGTTTTTAAGGCTTGTTTAACGGTTTGCCAAAGCGTATCTATTTCTTCAGGGGAATGTTCAATTAAAGGCTTTTCCATTTTTTGCTCAATGGCGCTAATGCGTTGAATGAGTTTTAGGTTGGTAAGGTGCAGGGCTGCGGCTGGGTCAATTTCACACCAGCGTGCAATGTTGATGAGCGTAAATAATAGGTCGCCGAGTTCTGCTTCTTGCTCAATGCGATCGCCCTTCAGCAATGCCTCTTGAAATTCGGCTAATTCTTCATAGAATTTCGCCCATACGCCGTCCATATCAGGCCATTCAAAGCCAGCAGCAGCAGCTTTTTCTGAGAGCTTAAGCCCTGCCATCAGGGGCGGTAGTCGCCGCGTATAGCGCTCTAGTTTTTGACTCAGGGGAACAGCTTGCCCAGGGGATTCACCCTTTTCTGCGGCTTTGATTTGCTCCCAGTTAGCGTGAACTTCTTCAACACTGTTGACTTTTACTTCGCCAAAAACGTGGGGATGACGGCGAATCAGCTTTGCTGTGATGCCATTGGCAACTTCAACAAACGAAAACTGCTGGGTTTCGCTGGCAATCTGGGACTGAAGTACAACCTGTAACAGGAGATCACCTAATTCGTCGGCGATCGAATCTACATCCCCTTGCCGAATAGCATCAACGGTTTCGTAGGCTTCTTCAATAATGTAGGGGATCAGGGTTTCTGGGGTTTGTGCTAAATCCCACGGACACCCACCTTCGGGGTTGCGCAGTTGAGCGACGGTTGCAATGAGCGGCTGAAGGGCGATTGCCTGGGGAAATAGTTGGGCAGGAACATAAGCCTGAAGCGGTAATGCATGATCTTCTAGGGCTAGCAGTTCAGAGCCAGCTTGGGTAAATGTTGTTCCATTATTAGGAGAAATTAGGGTTAGCACCTGAGCGAGTCGCCCCTGAACAGAAAGCCAATCCACCAGGTTCTCTAAATGCTCACGCCTTTCGATTTGAGTAATCAGAACAGGCAGGCTATCTGGATTAAATTCCCTAGACAGTTGAGAAGCTGCAATAACTTCAAGCCCTGCTTTGCCATCCAAAGTATTCATAGAAAAGGGTGAGTGGGATAAATTCTTCATCAGCCCATCGTACCCTAGACGTTTTGACTAAATCGTTAAGGGCGACCCTTTCGACGCGGTTTGCGCCATTTTTTCCAGCTTGAGCCAATTGCATCACTCCAAGAATGGCTCAATGCGCCTAACTCTAGTCCGGCTAAGACTGCCATCCCCTGCCAGAAATACTGTGAAGCAAACGTCTGAATCTGCGTTTGAATACTGTGCCAAGACCAGAATGACCCATGATTGACCATCACAACCCAGTTCCAAATTGCGGTACCCAGTGCCACCCAGCAGCCTAAGTAAGCTAAGCGAATAAGCGTACCAATAACAGGCCCATGGGAGAGCCAAGAACGATGGCGCATACTTTTTTGGTAGGGTCGCCAAATCCAGCGCAGTATCCCCCAGCGCTTAAACTGTACAGAATAAATATCTAAGTCTGGCCCAAACATGAGTCCGCTGAATAAAAAGCTGCCTGCTAAGCTCAGGGTAATGCTGGCGCTTCGGCTTGCAAACAGCGTTAGCCCCGTCACGATGGGTAGGCTGATGAGGGTAATGCGATCGTGGGTGGCACCGCTGGGCATGGAGATCTCAAAAAATGCTGTTCAAAGGCGGCTAATGTTTGCTATAGTATTATCCGCGTTGATGAATACGCAAGGGCGGTTAGCTCAGTTGGTAGAGCATCTCGTTTACACCGAGAATGTCGGGGGTTCGAGCCCCTCACCGCCCATTAGTTGGGTAAGCATTGAAACTATTAGACGCATCATGACGGACAGCGCAACCTGACAGATTAGACAGGGTTGAAGCGATTTTGGACAGGCTAGCTTTAACGGCCGAGTCTAATACGGCAAATATCACCGAACTATCTCAACCCCAACTCAGGATGATGCAGGAGTTTTCAGAATATCGGCGAGATATGCTAGAAACCCGTGCTGACATTTGAGAGATGGCAAACACTCAAGCTCAGGTTCTTCACCGAATCGACGAAATGCAGGCTGAAGTTAGAGGACTGCAAACCGAGAACCGTCGTATCCTGGATCGCGTGTTTGGAGAGCAGTCAAACTGACCCAACTTAGGATGAGTGCCCTTTTCTACTCAGCTACAGTGCGATCGCTTCCCTCAAATTGTCCCAACCGTGATCATGCCTTTTATCCTGACCACAATTGTGATCATTTTTATAGATCCAGCCAGATGGAGCAATACAATCAAAAACTCTGGCAAAGAAAAATGTATTCATGCACCTTGATGTTATGCCAGCCACGATTAGAGGGAACAATGTTTACAAACATAACCAAGCGCTGAAACACGAGCAGTACACTGCCGAGGATTAGGTTGGATCAAAACTATAGGGAGATTGCCATGCAAGGCCAGCCAAAAACAAGCTTCTTTGGCAATATCCTCAATAATGTTCAGGGCGTT
>JBGSVR010000059.1:0-3523 GCA_041752855.1 Thermosynechococcaceae cyanobacterium | reverse complement strand
GTTAGGGTTTGCCATCCCGATTAAAACGGCTCAGAAAATTGCCAATCAGCTTGCGACAACGGGTAAAGTTAACCATCCCTTTCTGGGCATTCGGATGACGAATCTATCGCCTGAGCTAAGGCAGCGCATTAATGGGGATGTTAGCTCTAATCTACGGGTTCAAGAAGATCAGGGTGTGCTCATTTTTGAGGTACTGCCCAACTCCCCAGCGTCTAAAGTGGGCTTAAAAATTGGTGATGTCATTAAGCGCATTGATGGGCAAGATGTCACTAAAGCCAGTCAGGTGCAGCAAAGGGTAGAGAATACTTCGGCGGGGCGATCGCTTCAGCTAGAAGTAAGACGCAGTGGGCAAACTCTCACTGTTGGTATTCAGCCAGAGCCAATTCCTACGCGATTAACCCAAAGTAACGAACCATAGGGTCATTCCGTCGCGCGGGAAATGTCACAATAATACTGACAGATCAGTTGGGAAAAAGCTGTGGGTTTCAAAGTCGGTCTACTGGGATTGGGTACGGTTGGGGCTGGAGTTGCGGCAATTTTTCAAGATCGAGATGGGCGGCATCCCTTACTTCAGGTATTGGAACTGCATCGCGTTGGCCTGCGATCGCCCTCTAAACCCCGCCCTATCCATATCCCAGCCGAGTGCATCACCACCGATCTAGAATCCATCGTCACGGATCCTGATATCGACATTGTGGTCGAGGTAATGGGCGGCATTGAGCCAGCGCGGAGCTTGATATTAAAGGCGATCGCTCACGGTAAGCACGTTGTGACCGCCAACAAAGCCGTTATTTCCCGCCACGGGGACGAAATTTTTACAGCGGCAAATCAGGCTGGCGTTTACGTCATGATTGAAGCGGCAGTTGCAGGCGGCATCCCAGTCATTCAGCCCCTGAAGCAGTCGATGGGCGCTAATCGCATTACTTCGGTAATGGGCATCCTCAACGGCACCACCAACTACATTTTGACCCAGATGCAGCAGTCAGGCCGCAGCTTTGACGATATCTTGGCAGATGCCCAACAGCTTGGCTACGCCGAAGCAGACCCCACCGCCGACGTGGATGGGTTAGATGCAGGCGACAAAATTGCAATTTTGGCCTCCCTTGCCTTTGGAGGCCGCATCAAGCTCGATGATGTTCATCGTGAGGGCATTCGGGCGGTCAGCGCTTCGGATATTGCCTACGCCGACAAATTGGGGTTTGTCATTAAATTACTGGCAATCGCCAAACGACCCAACCCAGCATCTTCAGATACTGGCATTCCTGATCGGCTTCAGGTGCGCGTCCACGCGACGCTAGTGCCCAAAGCCCATCCCCTTGCCAGCGTGAATGATGTTTATAACGCCATTTTGCTAGAAGGCGATCCATTAGGACAGGTGATGTTCTTTGGGCCTGGTGCAGGGGCAGGACCCACCGCCAGCGCTGTCGTCTCAGATATTATCAATGTTGCGGCGTTACTAAAATCTGGGTTGGCAGCGACTAATCCAGATACGCAGTCCATCCACCCGCTCTTAGCCTGTTCTCATCACTCGTACAGTCAGGTTGAGCCAATTTCTGAGCTGGTGACGCGGTTTTACGTTCGGTTTTTGACCAAAGATCATCCTGGCGTTATTGGCAAATTAGGCACCTGTTTTGGCAATCATGGCGTGAGTTTAGAATCTTTGGTGCAGACTGGCATTCAGGATGGTCTTGCAGAAATTGTGGTAGTCACTCATGCGGTGCGCGAGGGAGCGTTCCACACCGCCCTAAAAGAAATTCGTACTCTAGAAGCGGTTGATAGTATTGCAAGCCTTCTGCGGGTTTTGTAGACTCCTATCGGTGGCAAGAAAAAAGCATAGACTTGCTAAAGTGCGCGGATTAAACGTAAACGGTCGCAAATTTATGCTTCAGTTCAGTCCTCAATAGTCGCTATCTGCAACACAAAGTCCTTTACATTTAATCCCGTTTGTTGCGGTACGTTCGCAATGAGGACAAAGGACTTTTTCGTTCTCTGTCCCTAGGTTATTTTTTTCGTTGCTGCGGGTCTGTACGTGTTGAGTCTCAGTCTGGGGTTTCACAGATGTAAGTGGAAGAAGGGACTGTTGCACTTCATCAAGAATTCGGGTTTAAGTCCCATTCTAGAAAGACGGCTTTATATTAGTTATGCTAACACAACGAAATTCTAATTCTTAAGGTCAAAAGCTACAGCAATACCAGAGATTTTAGCGCTATTGGTAATGCTATGAGGACTGTTCAGTTCATCCATAAAAAATTAATTTATTTCTGGATAGATTGGGCAAAACTCAGTCCGGCTTCAACAAAGGGTTGATGCTATGTTAAGGCGTTGATGTTAACTGCTTGAAAATAAACCCTTCTTTCTCAAAAACTGCCACAATTTTGCCAGCCATAGTGTAGACCTTGGGCGCAGCATTAAGTTTCCAGCCTCGCTGCTGGGCAAGGCGATAACCCCACGCTAAATCTTGCTTTTGGGCAGTAACTTGCAGATTTTGAGTCCAGGCGGATAGATGCTTAGGTGCAACTTTTAAAACCGCCTGAATATCCCAGTCTGAAGGGCCAGGGACGCTGCCCCCAGAATTATCGTAAAAAACCACATGAAATTCTGTTGCTTCAACGCCTGAAGGTAAAAGCAAGTAGCGCTTTAGAAAGCTAATTTTCTCTGCATCGGTTGCAAACTGCTTGCTATAGGTATTGGTACTACGATTGGGGGAAGAGTTAGCTGCTACAAGTGCATCAAAACGTATCCTCAAGCTCACACCCGTTACGGTCAACAGCATTAACCCTATTACGCTGCCTATGATCCAGCGATTTCGCTGTTTACCATTTGTATGGTTCACTTGTTTTACCTCACTCAAAGATTTTAAAAAGCGTTCGATTTATTGCTCTAGATTCGCAACCAAGGCAAACTCTTGAGAGATACTTTAAGCTGAATATAGCCTCTCAAAATTTTTGCCATAACGATGACTGGACTAGAGACCATCGGAATCACTGCTGCGGCTAAAGGTTTGACGGATTTAGTCGTCAAACCCATTAGTGAAGTCTTAAACAAGCGACTGGATGAGCCATTCAAACAGCTTATCTTCAATGCTTTTGGAAAATACATCCATAATTATAATGAGCGTCACGGCATTCTAAAAGTTTTGGGAATGCCAGAGCCTGTGAAGCTAGAAGATATTTATACCTCAGTAAAGTTTTTGGGGCAGCTAGGACTTGGGCAATTTGACCCGTCGAAGTTAGAAGAGGCTTATCGACAGGCGGAAAAGCGTAGATTTCAACTTGAGCAGTGTAAAAAGCAGAATGGACTCAAGGTTGCAAATGATAATAAATATCTGATGGTTTTGGGGCAACCAGGGGCAGGCAAATCTACTTTTCTGCGCCGCATTGGGCTGGAAGCGCTGAAGGGTAAACGTGGAGATTACCAACATGGATGCGTGCCTGTGTTTCTGGAACTCAAGCGTTTTACCACTGGAGAGGTCGATCTGGTTAAAGCCATCGCCGATGAATTTACGATCTGCGGCTTCCCTAAT
>JBGSVR010000058.1:0-7383 GCA_041752855.1 Thermosynechococcaceae cyanobacterium | reverse complement strand
TTATACGCAGGTCAAAACCCTGCGCCAGAAGCCGTACCTCTGTACAGCCAAACGATAAAGCTATCGCCAGAAAAGCAGCTTAACAGCTTTACTTTCAGTGAAGAGTCTAAAGCCCTAGAGGTAGGCCAAGAATATCTTTGGAGAGTGACGCTGCTCTGCTCTGCGTTAGGTGCAGATGATGACAGCGCAGATGGGTCGCAAGTCAGTATTCAAGGTTTTATAACGCGCACCGTAATCTCTGCGTCTTTTCAAGACGAAATAGCGAGAACAAATTACCCCTATGATGCTTACGCAGAAGAAGGGTTTTGGTACGATGCCATTCATGATTTAGCCCTTCAAAGACAAGAGCAGCCTCAAAATTTACAGCTTAGCCGTGACTGGTGCGATCTCCTCAAAGAGACACGGCTGGGTGCTAAGGCTTGCGAATAAATCTCAGACCTAATTCCAGTTGCCGATCATAGTATAGGCAGCCCAGAAGTAAGGATGAGCGAGGTTGACGCTGTCTTGTGTGCTTCCCGCAGGCAAGGCAATCTGGGTTCCATCCGTCAACTTTAGCTGACCGTTAGCAACGCTAACCTGGCCTCTCAAAAGGCTAAGCTGAGCATCTCGCAATGCTGCCGCCCGAATGGGCGCTACTTTAAGATTGCGATAAAACTCGCTCATCATCCCCAGAGTGCCTTCGTCACTAATAGACCATAGGCTGCCAATGGCAGTTTTGACCCCAGTTTGCACCGCAAGCCCCGTAAAGCCTAACTCTGCCTGGTCACTGCCCAACGCCGTTTGGCAAGCGCTCAGCACCAACATTTCAAGGGTTGGGTTTGAATTCCATTTTTGACTCAGCGCAACGGTTCGCAGCCTTGAGAGCGTCAGTCTTCCGTCCCAAAACTGAATAAAAGATTCGTTGAGATTGCCTGGGTTAAATTCTGCATGGGTTGCTAAATGGACAATCCCAAACTGCTCTCGTTGCGCCAAAGACTGAAATTGCTCTAGCGTAACCTGCTGGTCTAGATATCCAGTGCCCTGCCAAATTTTTCCGGTTAAGGTTGGTACTTCAACCGAAACCGCAGGCAGCGCAGGCAACCCTCCGGCAGACTGGGAAATGCCCATGCCCAGCATTTTGCTGCTCTTAATATCTTGAAAGCGCGTATCAGTCAGGCTAAAGCTCGGAATCAGCGCGAGGTTATACTGCTCAACCAAAAACTGCTTGCCGTCGTAGAGCGCAGCAAGGGGCATTGCTCTAAACCCTTTGTCTAGGCTAAAGACTAGGGTGTCAATTTTTCGAGCCTCTAGGGTCGGCTTGAGTGGGGCAATAATCCAGTCATAAAGCTGTTTGGCAGAGGCTTGATAGCTGGTGGAGTTTGTTTTTTGAGGATCGCTGATTTGGCTGCGAAAGGTTTTGAGCGTGCGTTTAAGTACCGCAGACGTTGCGTTAGGCACCTCATAGGAAATGAGCTTGGGGGGTGGAGGAGTGATGCTGGGCTGAACAGCTTGCGCCAGTATTCTCCAAGGCTGCATTGAAGCAAGTCGCAAATCTAAAGCAGGAAACAAGGAGCTTGTAGGAGATGGTGCGGTGGTCTCTCCTGGTAAAACCAAGACAAGCTTTAAACCTTTGCCCGTCGATAAAACATAGACCAGTGCTGGCTTAGTACCTGTTTTTCTTGCAAGCTGCTGAAGGGTCTGAGAAATTTGATCGGCACTGGTCAGCTCGCCGTAGAAATTTAGCCCTAAGTAACTGCCGTAGGGTTGAGATTGATAAGTCTCTAGCTGTTCAATGATTTGAGCTGGATCACCCGTTAGGGTGGGCGTTTTTACTGAGGGTCTTGCATCGCCACTCGGATTACTCGGTACAATCTCGCTGGGATTGGGGCTTGTGGCGTCTTCTAACCCTGGCAACGTAGGGGGTGCTGGCGGAGTTTCAACAGGCGGAGTTTCTGGAATAGGAGGGGTTTCTGGGAATGGCGGCGGACTTTCACCGCCTTCGCCCACTTGCGCGATCGCCCCTTGCACCCCGCCCAGCGCCATAGTAAGCACAAGCCCCATAGAAACTGCTTGGAAAACCTGTTTTTTGAAGTGCTTAACCATGAGATCTACTGCTTATCCAATCACTAAATAATTGTGTTGAAAAATAATTGCGTTAAAACGAAAATCCATAGCCTACGCCAAAGGTAAAGCGGGGACCATCTCCGGCGGTACCTGTCACATCCGTGACAGCAGGGGTAAACACCAGGGGAATTTTGGGAAAGGGCAATATAGAAATCCCTAAGGTCAAATCTTGTCCAGACCATTCTGTAATGAAGTTTACCTGCTCAATCAAGCGAACCGCTACGCTCCCAAATACGCCAACGCTATCTCGACGGTTGACAATATCACTCTCCGAACGGTAGCGACCCGTCCCAGCACCGGCTGAAACATACAGTTGGCTAAAGGGGGCGCGAGGGTCTTCTCTGAGTTGAAACGCTTTACTCACCACGCCATAGGGGCTGATCTCTCCATCTACAAAGCCCCAGGTAATGGCATTGTCAATGCCGACGGCGATCGCAAATTGGGCAGGCAGCCGACGATGAACCTTAAACCCAATGGTGCCGCGCTCAAAGGTCGTAATATCTGCAATGCCCACGCTGACATCTAACCCTACTGCCTTACGAGGATCACCTAATCCAAATCCTCCGCCTAAAAAGGCATCGGATTCGGATCGGTAGCGCACCTTAGATTGAAAGCTGCCCCCTACCGAAAACTGCCCCAACGATTTGCCATAGGCAGAGGGGGTGAGGTAGCTAATGCTAGGGCTATAGCGTCTAACTTGCTGAAGCAGACTTTTTTTGGCTTTAAAGGGAAGCTCATCGGTCGATGTAGGCTCTGTCCTTAAGCTAGGGGACTGTCCTACTGCTTCGGAGATTGGCTCGGATATCACTTCTGGTGCAGACTGGGCTAGCGTCTGAGCAACAGGTTCGGCTGAATTAAGGGCTTCAGAACGCAACTCGGAGACTGAAAGCATTAAGTCAGTCGCCGACGAACTTACCGCTTCAGGTGCAGCACTTTGACTGCTAGTCTCTTCTAGAACCTGAGGATTGGCTAATGCTGGCTGGCTAGATAAGGCTAGAGGCTGCGCGGTAGCTTTTAGATTCAGACTTCCTAGACTTGCAACCGTTGCCAAACATAAAGTTTTAAGAAGAACGCTGTTTTTATGGTTAAGTTTTATAGACTTTTTAGCAATATCTGCACGCAAGACTTTCGTTAACATGGCTGTACAAAATACTTGTTAAATTTTAAAGTATTGTTTCAATATTTTTCTGACCACAGCTTACCAGAAAACCTTTGATCCGCGCTGAAAAGCTTTAGGCATCAGCTAGACTTTATTAATACACTAAGTCTTCATTAAGCCTCTACGCATCTTGGTCGAAACACCTGCCTAAAAGCCAACCTGACTTAAATATACTAATCTCTTTGAGCATTATGCAGAGAGTCGTCAACGTGTTATTGACCGTCTATAATTACTATAAAATCCCGTTTTATACAGCCTTTGACAAATATGATGATGCCTCAACTCAAAGCCATTCTTGCGATGGCAATCGTGAGTTCTTTGCTAGCCATTCCTTTGGGTCGCGTTAGGGCTGCTGAGGAGAAACCGACGGCACGATTTACCTGCGGGCAGAGTCAAGTCTTAGCAACAGGTAAAAGGGTTCCTACAACGTTTGCTCAAACAAAACGAGGAAGTGTCCCTGTTATTCGATGGCAATCGACTTACTTTGGCAAATCTAGTGCCTACACCCCTCTCAAGCGCTGTGAAGAAGTATCGCGTCGATTTCAAAAATACTACAGTGAGGGCACGCTGGCTTACCTCACCGCTGGCAAAATGAATGCTCAAAACGTCATCTGCGTCAGCGAAGAATATGGCGGCTCTTGCCAAGGTCTACTGTTGACCCTTGAGCCAAAGGATAATCCTCAGGAAGTGTTGAAGGATTTACTGAATGCGCGCAACCGTGCAGGTGGGCCATTGACGCGGAGTACTGGCTCACTTTATGTAGATATGACTGATTTTCTAGAAACAACGCCCATTGAAGAAGACGTTTCTCTAAGACCATCTTCAGTTTTAAAGACTAACCCTAAAGTCATTTCTCCTAAGCCCAGCCTCATAAAGCCGAAGAGCGCTCCTTCTGTTACAAACTAATGAGATGGGCTAATTTTGAGATGGGCTAACTTACCCTTCAGCTTGCTCTACATAGCCCTGAATGTTTTCAAGGTTGTACTGCCGCAGTAGCCCTGTGGCTTCTCGCATAAAGGCATCGGTGCCCGTGGCAATGATGAGGTATTTCCCTGCGTTGAGACGGTTACGATAGGCGATCGCATCTCCACTGCCCGTGGTCCAGCCCGTCAGCGTTCCGGTCAAAAAAGCACCCAGTGCGGCAGCAGCAGCAGCAAAAATGCCGCCCAAAACGTGATTTCCAAATGCACCAATCCAGCTAATCAGCTCAATCCCCGTCAGCATATTAAAAAGATAGCCTGCCACAAAGCCAAAGGGCACCACCCAGTTGGCAAGCTGATCGGTCTGCTGTTGAGCCGCTTTATTAGGATTAATTAGACCAAACTCATCAGCGGTCTTATAGCCACGCCCCAAAATATCAAGATGGTCAATAGGTAAGTTCGCGTCCTTCAGCCCCAAATAAGCGGACTCCGCCTCAATTCGATTGGGCAATACGGCAACCAGGTAGTTTGTGGTTTGCTTCGTCACGGCTCTGTCCTCTAAATGGCTTATGGCGAAAACGAGTCGGGGCAATCTCTCAACCGCACTGACGCATGACGCTTTATCTATTAACTAATGTAACAATATATTAAGGAGCCTGCCCAGATTCTGAGAAGTCTTTAGTTCTTGAGATGGCTTCTTGTCTCTTATGGCGTTCTTGATCAACTGAATGGAGAGGATAAATATCTAATCAGGCAGTCTCCGAAGCAAGACTTATGTGTAATTACGCTTGCCTAATTTTTGTTTGATGTGTATGCGTTTTTATAAGCTGATACTGATTTGAATATCCAGATAAAAATACTCAGGAAGATGCTTCATTTAGGGCTGTGGCGGGGAAGTATAGCTTTATATCCAAGTTTCTGATTACTCACGGCGCCTCAAGTATTTACGGGATGCGTGAGACAAAAGCAGCAGCTAACTTCAGATTGCTAAATCCTGCCTCTTTGCCTGAATGAATAAGGCTGCATGAGCGCACTGTGAAATAAGCATCTGGATGAGGTATGTCGTCATTTTAGGCTGGAGCATTTTGCCCCATTCTAAATTGACGACGGCGTTGAGGTACCTGTAAGTACGGCATTGAGTACGACATTTTCTGATAAAGGGGGGCTAATTGATAGAAACCATGAATTCAAAACGAAGCGGAACACCTAAAACACCCAAGCGAACCTCTTCACCCCGAAATAAGGGTGCCCAAGCTTCGTTGCCTCAAGATGCCACTGCATCGGTATTAGCGGGTGCAGCACCGTCGCAAGAGGCTGTTGAAGAAGTCAGCAAAGTTCGCCGTATTCAGGGCTATGAAACAGATTGGCAGCGATGGGATCGGCTGGCTCAGCAGCTTGGCGACAAAAAAGAATCACAGGCTGCGCTATTTCACTATCTCCTTCAAATTGCCGAATCCCAAATCCCTGGAGCTGAGCTAGATTTAGAATCAGGCGTATTGCTGGAGAAGAAAGACGAATTGCCTCAAGAACAGACGTTGACTGAGTTAATGAACCACATCCCGCCGCTTTTATCTGCAATGACCTCGCTGACGCTTCAGTTTCAGCAAAATCAACAGCAGCAGCAAGAGCTTAATCTTTTGTTGGCACAGGTTTTACAGGCGCTAACGAGCAGCGGCAGCACGGATCTTATTGCCTCGCCTCGTAAATCTAGCGGTGCATCGGCGGCGGCTCGAGATAGTTTTGTAACCCTTGACAGTCAAAATCTGAAAAAAAGCCACGCCAAAGGCAGTGCTGAAGAAAAGCTGAAACGTGCCTTTGAGGCGATTGTTGCGCACAATGAAACCCCTGACCGCAGTAACGCCGATAAGTGGGCGATTAATCAAAATGCCCTAGCTGAGCTAACGGGATGCAATCGACCTGCCATTAAGCATTTCTTAAAGGAGTATGCAGCAGAAATTGAGCGCCAGCATACTGCTCATGATTTGCTGCCGCGTCACAACTACGCCCACGGCAAGCTAGGGGTCAAGATTACAGATATTATTTCTTGGTAAATGGATTGCTCAAGGCTGCTGCTCAGGCTGCTATTGAGCGCGCTCCCATAGCCGACCAATATCCTGTAGGGTTTGTAGGCTGGGTGAGTTAATCGCCGAATTGCTCGGCTTTGCCTGGGCACCTGGAATACCCTGTTGCCACAGGTTTCCGGCAACAGCCTCAATTTGCACGGAGGGGTTAATCGGTCGAAATCCATGCTGTACCAAGACAGTTTGGGATGTCGGCTGCGTTAACTCCTTTAAAAACGTCTGTGCCGCTTTTGCTGTGCCCTCGTCTACGTTGCGCTTTACGATCGCTGCGGTCGAAACCGTTTCAACGGTGGGGTTAATGTCGTAGAGTTGGTACGGCTGACTCTGTGATGTTTTGGACTGTGCCCATCGGTAGAGAGCAATACTTTCATAGTCAGTAGCAATGTCTGCTTCGTTGGCTCCCTTTGCGATAAATTCTTGAAGCAAAATATCGCTGGAGCGAGGGGGCTGATAAACCGACCGCTTTACTAGGCTGACCAGAGACTGCGCCGCTGGCGTACTGAGGTCTGCTGCATTGAGGGTGGACTGCTTAAGTTTAGACTCTAGCCACAGACCCAAGCTGACTTGACCGCTGTTGGATCGGGTAGGGTCGGTCATCTTAAAGTCAAAACTACCCCAGGCGGCTGTTCCACCACTCACGCTGCCCCAGCTTTGAGCTTTCATCGCCTGCTCAATACGCTCCCAGCGAAATTTACCGTCTGGGAATAGTGCCTTGCCGCGCTCTGTCCAGGCGATCGCCACCAGTCGCGTTTTGGCAATGGGGACAGGCGTGCCGTAGAAGGCGGCGCTATTGTTTTGCGTTTGCCAGCGTGTTTCTAAATCTTTGAGCAGTTCGCCATTGGCGGGTATTAACACCGTCGGCTGAAAATCGTTTTTATCATCTATAAACCGATTCACCATATCTAGTGAACCCTGGGTTTTGAGGGTGATCTCAATCTCAGGATGCTGCTGCTGAAACTGCGAAATGATTTTCTGCAATGGCTCTTGAAGTTCGGTTCCGCTGACGATGATGACGGAGTGCTTCGTGCCTGGGATGGGTGCATAGGCTAAGCCCAATGCCGCCGCAATCATGGCGATGGAGAGATAAAGCGATCGCTGCTTTGGTTTTGCCATACTTCCC
>JBGSVR010000057.1:0-20435 GCA_041752855.1 Thermosynechococcaceae cyanobacterium | reverse complement strand
TTAGAGATTGAAATGACACGTTAAATTGAGTATGCCGTATCCTATCAAATCTGAATTTGTTCAGAATGTATCCTCTATGTTTTTCTGGGTGACGGGTTCTGTCGGGTCTGGTAAAACAGCGTCGCTGATTGCTCAGCTTGAGCAGTGGAACCACGAATTGTTTGCAGCACCGCAAGGCTTAGAGCCTCAGGGAAGGGTTTTGCCCGTTGTGTTACCTGTTGCACAACGTCAAATGCTCCTAGGCCAAGAGCATTTGGTATTTGCAGCCAATGCGGACAACCGAGGCGTTTTGATGCGGCGCATTGCTGGACAAATCAAGGGTCGCAGCAACATTGTGTCTACCACTCCCCTTGCTTTTTTTGAGTCAGAGGTACAGCTTTTTTGGCCGCTGGTGATTGAGCAGCTAAATTTGCGCGGCTATTTCCCTTATCGCCTGCGCCCCGAAACCGAGCAGGCTTTGGCGTTTCGGCTTTGGGGAACCGGTTCTCTTGCACAACTCCGTAGCCATGAAGGGGTGCCGCCCGATCGCTGGGTACGTCGAATTTTGGATTTAATTCAGCTTACGGCCTTTAGCGGTACGCCCTTTACAGAAATCGCAGCACGTCTCAAAACAAACTCTACCGCTCTAACCCTCCCATCTCCTCTTTCAGATTTAGTACAACAGATGGCTCTACAGTGGCAGGACTGGTGCTTAAGGCGTGGAGTATTAACCTATGGGCTAATTACGGATTTATTTTGGCAGTACATATTGCCTCATCCTACCTATCGCAGTCAGTTGCCGCAGCGTTTTGGGGCGATCGCCGCTGATGATGTCGAAAACTATCCGGCGATCGCCCGATCTTTCTTTGAAACCGCAATGGATTTAAAGGTGCCCAGCCTCTTTACCTACAGCGACTTGGGCGGAATCCGTGATGGGCTAGGGGCAGATTCTGCCTATTTGCTGGGGCTAAAGTCGCGCTGTACAGAAATTGTTTTACCCGCCACAGCAGGTTTAGCAGAAGCCGCCCAAGTCTCAATTTCAGAGATGCCTCTGGCGCTCCAGCAGGCTAGCCGCAACCAACAGCCTCAGTTTTATGCCCTCAAAACTACCTCTCGTATTGAGCTACTGCAAACGGTGGCACAGCAGGTGGCAAATTCCATCCAGACCGGAGAGATCTTGCCTCAGGAAGTTGCCATTATTGGCCCAGGCTTAGACCCCCTGGCGCGCTACGGCATAATTGAAACCCTTCAAAAAGCAGGGATTACCGTCGAGTCTTTACGCGACCAGCGCCCCATCCAGAGTACGGCAATGGTGCGATCGCTCCTCACCCTCCTCGCACTGGTCTATCCAGGGCTAGGTCATCTGCTCGACACCGAGCAAATTGCCGAAATGCTGGTGGCTTTGACCCCGCTTGGCTCCGATTCAAAACTGCTCGAAGGTCGCAATACCATTGACCCGATTCGGGCAGGACTATTAGCCGATTTCTGCTTCCGCCCCCATCCAGACCATCCAGAACTGCTGCCCATTGAGGTGTATGCCCGCTGGGATCGCATCGGCTACAGTGCCGCCAAAGCTTACGAAACCCTCCGGCAGTGGATTGCCCAACAGCAGGGCGCTGCCCTCAGCGCTCAGGCTGACCCAACCGCCCAGGACTATTCTGCTGCTTACCTAACCCTTAGCCCTGTTTTTGTCTTAGATCGCGCCATTCAAACCTTTCTGATGACGCGTCCCTTAAGTGTTGACCAGCTTGCGGTATTGCGAGAACTCATTGAAACTGCTCAGCATTACTGGGATGTAGATACGCGCCTACGCAAAATTGAAAAGACCTGGCTCACTCTGCCAGAAACCGTGAGTGATTTTATCCAGCTTTTACATCGGGGCGTTGTGACGGCGAACCCTTACCCCACTACCATTGCCCAGCAGTCTCGCCCCTCTGTCGTTCTGGCAACCACATTTCAGTATCTCAACGCCCACCTTACCCATCGCTGGCAATTTTGGTTAGACTCCGGCTCTCAGCTTTGGCAGTACAGTGGCGACTTTGAACTGTGGGGCGCAGCTTTATTTCTAAACGCCGCTATTCTCAATACCGAAAGTGCCGAAAGCTTACCCAACCCTGAAGAACTCGCCCAGGCATCTAACCCACGCCTTAGAAATACCCTTATCAATTTATTAGGAAGGGTGCAAGAACGGGTATACCTTTGTCACAGCGAGCTTGCCGTTAATGGACAGCCACAACTCGGCCCATTAATGCCCTGGATTGATCTCGCCCTCCCGCTAGAGATTCACGAACTGATTTAGCTGACATAAAAAAGTGCTAGCATTAATACTACGCACGCTAAGTAGTTGAGATGACGACCTTATCGATCCCAAATTCTTTTCTAGACCCGTGGCAGGATGTGCTTGCCCCTCATAGCTTCGGCTATCGCGTGAAGCTGCTGTCTCAGCTTCAAACGCGAAAGTTTCAAGAGCAGCTTGATCCATTGGGGTTAACGCCTTTTCATTGGGTTGTGTTGTGCTGTCTTTGGCGAGAGGATGGTTTAGCCATTTCTAGCCTGAGTAAGCAGCTTCAGCAGGTGGGTGGGACGCTAACGGGCGTTTTCAATCGCATGGAAGAACGCGGCCTAGTCCTTCGTCAGCAGGACGAACAAGACCGCCGCATTTATCGAATTTGGCTGACAGATTCAGGGCGATCGCTTCAAAACACTCTTCCTCCTATCGCCCTAACGCTTCGGGAGCAGACCCTGCACGGGTTTTCGGATGCAGAATGCCAGCAGTTCTCGGCGTTGCTTGATCGAGCCATCGAAAACCTTTCTTAAAGCACTAATCTGCTCAAATACAGTTCTTACTTTGGGCAGAGTAGATTTATCTAAACATTACGCATACTAAATAAATAGGGATGAAAGACATGATTCACGTTTGAACACCGCTTAAATACTACGCACTCGAAGTAATGGCATTAAGATTTTAAATTTTCGTTTCGCTGGACGTTTGAGGCCTTGTATGGAATCCTTTGAAGAGCTTGAAGATAATAATTTGACCAACGGACGGCCTCCGAAAGCGTTATTCCTGCCTAACGGTCAACCAACGGGTCAATTTGCCTCCACTGCCCTGGTGTTAGATAAGCCGACCGTCGCAGAAAATGAAGCGCGTCTTGTGATGCTAGAACCAACGCCAGCATTAGACTCTTCCTTCAAGTTGGAACCGCAGGCTATTCCTGATGCTGTAGCCGAAACAGTACCCGTCCCCGAAGCAGAAGCAATTGCTCAAAAAGGATTAAAAAATCGATCGCGCCGTTACATTACCCTAGCGGCAGTTGGCGTTGGGATAGCAACCGCAGGATTTTACGGGTACCATTGGCTCCAGTTTGCGGCGGCTCACGAGACGACAGATAACGCAACGATCGCAGGCCATATCCACACCATTGGCTCACGGGTGAATGGCACCATTTCTGAGGTGCTTGTCCAGGAAAACCAGTCTGTTAAAAAAGGCCAGATTTTGATTCAGCTTGATCCTAGAGATTTTGAAATTGCCGTTGAGCAGGCTCAGGCTGCTTTAGATGCAGCCCTTCGTAAAGCCAGTTCTGCTCAATCAAGCATTGGCGTCACGGCTCAGACTGCCCAAGGGCAAACCGCCCAGGCCGAAGGCGATGTGGGCAGTGCGATCGCCGCCATCGACAGTGCCAAAGCTTTGCTTAATGAGGCACAGGCTGGGGTACCTACGGCAGACGCTACGGTTAAAGAAGCCCAAGCTGGCGTTTCAGTCGCACAATCTCAGGTGGCTCAAGCAGATGCTAATCTGCAAAAGCTAGCGGCTGACTATCAACGCTACGCGAGTCTCTATGCCAGTGGAGCAATTGCCAAGCAGCAGCTAGATACCGCTAAAAATGCGTATGATGTTGCGCTTTCTGCACAAAGCAGCGCTCAGCAGGGCGTACTTCAGGCACGGGCGCGGGTTGCTCAGGCCAATCAAGGGGTGAGTGGCGCGCGGGCTAAAGTGGCGCAGGCTCAGCAAGGCATTGTCTCTGCTCAAGCCAATCTTGCTAAATCTCAGGGTGGACTCGAACAGGCGGGTGCAGGCACCTTACAAACCCAGGTCAGCCAAGGAGACTACGCGGCAGCTAAAGCGGCGATCGCCCAAGCTCAAGCAAACCTCAAAGCCGCTCAACTCCAGCTCTCCTATACCCGCATTACGGCACCTACCGCAGGGCGCATTGGTCGCAAGAGTGCCGAAGTAGGTCAGCGTGTGCAGTCCGGTAGTCAGCTAATGGCAGTTGTAGATCCACAGGTTTGGGTGACTGCCAACTTTAAAGAAACTCAGCTTGAGCGCATTCAGCCCAAAGAATCTGTAGAAGTCAAGCTCGATGCTTTTCCAAAACACGCATTTCTAGGCCATATCGAAAGCGTTTCCCCTGCATCAGGGGCGCAATTTTCACTTTTGCCGCCCGACAACGCCACGGGGAACTTTACCAAAATTGTTCAGCGAATTCCAGTCAAGATTATCCTTGACCCCAGCAGCATTAAAGGCTACGAGTCTCGCATTAGCCCAGGGATGTCTGCTGAAGTGAGCGTTACCATTCCATAGACTTTAGACTCTCGGAGTTCTGCGCTTTATCCTTGCGGCACTTACGCTTATGGCTTCTACACATTCAGCCCCCCTTCAAATTCAGCCTCCTGTAGCCCCAAGCGTCTCGCTCAAAAGCTGGATTGGCGTTATTGCTGCCATGCTCGGCGCGTTTATGGCAATTCTGGATATCCAGATTACCAACTCTTCGCTAAAAGAAATTCAGGCGGCATTGGGAGCCACTCTCGAAGAAGGCTCCTGGATTTCAACCTCATACCTTGTGGCTGAAATCGTGGTCATTCCGCTCACGGGCTGGCTCGCGCGGGTATTTTCAACACGGCTTTACCTGCTGGTGAATGCGAGCCTATTTTTATTTTTTTCAATCTGCTGTGCATGGTCTTGGAATCTATACTCCATGATTGGCTTCCGCGCCCTGCAAGGGTTCACGGGTGGAGTCCTCATTCCTATGGCTTTTACCATTGTGCTGACTACACTTGCCCCAGCACAACAGCCCGTCGGCCTTGCTATTTTTGGCTTGACGGCGGTTTTTGCACCCACCATTGGCCCCACCATTGGCGGGTGGCTCACCAATAATTTTGGCTGGGAATACATTTTTTATCTCAACCTTGTGCCAGGGCTGTTGCTCATTGCTGGGGTCGCCTACGGCATTCCTGCACGCCCCATGCAGCTTAGGCTCCTCAAGCAGGGGGACTGGTGGGGCATTTTAGCAATGGCGGTTGGACTGGGCAGTATCCAGATTGTTCTAGAAGAAGGGAGTCGTAAGGACTGGTTTAGCTCAAACTTTATTGTGCGGTTGACCATCATCGGCGTTGTGTTTTTAGCCGCATTTTTCTGGATCGAGCTGAGGCGATCGCAGCCGTTCATCAACCTGCGCCTCTTTAAGCGGCGCAACTTTGGCCTTACCTCTATCATTAGCCTTGCCTTAGGACTAGGGCTATATGGCTCTGTTTATATTCTGCCGCTTTATCTTTCTCAGATTCAGGGCTACGATCCCATGCAAATTGGGGAGGTCATTATGTGGGCAGGGCTACCGCAGCTTTTTGTAGTGCCCTTTGTCCCCAAACTCATGCAGCGCTTTGATGTGCGCCTTGTCATGGCAGTAGGCATAAGCCTCTTTGCCATTAGCTGCTTCATGAATGCTGGTATGAGTAATGACACAGGGATGGATCAGCTTCGCTTTTCTCAAATTGTGCGGGCGTTGGGTCAACCCCTCGTTATGGTGCCACTGTCATCTGTTGCCACCAGCGGCATCGAAAAAGAACAGGCGGGTTCTGCCTCAAGCCTATTTAATATGATGCGGAACCTGGGTGGCTCCATTGGCATTGCGGCTCTAGCCACCCTTGTGCTTCAGCGCGAAAAACTGCACTCCAATCGAATCGGAGAGGCGGTTTCAATGTTTAGCGCTGCCACACAGCAGCGCCTAGATCAAATGACGCAGGTTTTTCTAGGCCAAGGCTTTTCGCCAGAGATTGCCCATAACCAGGCGATCGCCTCCATTGACAGCATCGTGCGCCGCGAAGCCTACATAATGGCCTACAACGACTGCTTTTATTTCATCGGCTGTGCGCTGCTTTTAAGCGGATTGACCATCATCTTTTTGAAAAAACCTCAGGTTGTCTCAGGCTCAGGCGGTCATTAGACTCGAAAGCGCTGCCGTCGTTACTCTAAAACATCCAAGCGTACCGAAGAAACGCCTGTACTAACTGTGCCCAAAATTTGAGCCGCACCGCGAGAGAGGTCTAAAACGCGATCGCCCACAAAGGGACCACGGTCATTAATGCGCACAACCACAGAGCGACCGTTATCGAGATTGGTCACGCGCACCTTGGTTCCAAACGGCAAATAGCGATGGGCGGCGGTGAGCGCATACTGATTAAAGACTTCACCATTGGCGGTGTAGTTGCCGTCAAACCCAGGGCCATACCAAGAGGCCATCCCCTGAACTTGAAAACGAATCGGTCCCATTGCCAAGGTCTGCACATTTTTGGGCTTAGGCATTCCCTCAACGGTTTTAAGAGGGGCGGCATTGCCTAACTGATAGCGGAGTCGATTTGCGACTTTCAGCGCATCTTTTGCAGCATCTTTACTGGCGCTGGGCAACTGCGTATTGTGAGCCGTCACTTCAATCAGGTGCTGGTTATTGGCCTGCACTAAATAGCTTTGGCGTTTTTCGCTCCAAACCACCTTAATAGAGTTTGCAATTGCTTGAGCATCGTTGCCTGATGCCGCTAACTGATTTAGCTTTCCGGCAATAGTGGTTGCACGCCAAATTGGGTCAGCAACCGTTTTTGAAGAAGCGTTTGCGATCGCCGCAAGCTTAGAGGGGTCTAATTCAGCCGTTGCAACTTTAATCCCCTCAGGGTTTGCAGCACTTTGCTCAGTACCCAGAAAAGTAACGATAGGAATGTTGCGGACATAAACCGTAGTGGCCTGTCGTCCATTCTTTTGATGCACTATCACCCGTGCAACAGCAGGCTCAGACGCTGTAGAGAGCGACTGTCGCTCTCCGACTTTTGTGGCGTTAGCGGTCTGCACCTGCTGTGCAATCTTTGTCGCAGTATCAGCAGCAGCCTGCGCTGAGCTAGAAGAAGGTTGGTTGACAGTGTTATGCTGCTCAGGGCTTGCATCACTAGACGTTATTTCGCCAGCGACCGTCACGGTCAAAGCTGCGGCAAGGCCAGTCAAGATGATTTGATTCATAGATCGTCCGTTGAGGAGGGCAGTGTTGAGAACCGAGTAGTGGCATCCACAAGAACGCCTTATCGTCTTTTCCTAACTCGTACTCGTTCCGAATTCGCTCTTTACTACCGGAACAGTCTTACCCTATCATGGCTTGTCTGGCTCGGGGATCAGGGTATTCCCTGAAGGGATCCAACAAAGGCCATACTCCATAGTCGAGGATCCCCAAAAAACAGAAGAGGTCAACTCAGGCCAAATCCTCTCACAAACTAACGTTGAGATGATTCTTAATAGCCCTCTTATTCATTAGTATTTCTTATTGATTATTTGATTAGTATTTAATTTTTTGAACATTTTTCTGTCTCAAGAGAGTGGTTAAACGACAGTTCCACAGTCGCGATTAAAAGTGATGCACCTTGCTGCGTAAAAATACGGGGGTCCAAGGGACTGATTTGCGTATTTTTACGCACCGTAAAAGGATGGTCGGGGCAATGTATGAGAACAAAAGCCGAATGGAGAGGCTTTCTAGAGATAAAATACTGTCTGACCTTAGAAATCTAATGCTTGATTTAGATCTCTAGGCAGTCGGATCTGCTTCTAGTCTTTACATATGTCTTCTTCAAAGCTGACGAATTCTCAAATTTAACGAAGGGTTAAACCACACATTCCTATGGATTATCGTGACGCTGGAGTCGATGTTGAGGCGGGGAGAGATTTTGTCCGTCAAATTAAGGGAATGGTAGAGCGCACAGCGCGTCCAGAAGTGCTAGGTGGTTTAGGCGGGTTTGGTGGACTGTTTCGCTTACCCAAGGGCTATGACGAACCTATTTTAGTGTCAGGCACCGATGGCGTTGGCACCAAGCTGAAGTTAGCCCACGAACTCAATCAACACCGCACGGTGGGAATTGATTTAGTCGCTATGTGCGTCAATGACGTGTTGACCTGTGGTGCAGAGCCGCTGTTTTTTCTAGACTATGTTGCAACGGGCAAGCTAGAGCCACAGCAGCTCGTTCAGGTTGTAGAAGGCATTGCCAAGGGCTGTGAGCAGTCGGGCTGCGCGCTGCTGGGCGGCGAAACGGCAGAAATGTCTGGTTTTTACCAGCCCAATGAGTATGATTTAGCTGGGTTTTGCGTCGGCATTGTCGAGGAGCGCAATCTGCTAGATGGCTCTCGCATTCAAATAGGAGACGTGGCAATCGGGCTAGCCAGTAGCGGCGTCCACAGCAATGGCTTTAGCCTGGTTCGCAAGATTGTGAAGGATGGTGGCTTTAGCTGGGGCGATCACCCCCCCCTCTTCAACGGACAATCTTTAGGGGAAGTGTTTCTCACCCCTACGCAACTCTATGTCAAAGCAGTATTGGCAGCACGGGCTTCAGGTTTAGACATTCATGGCATGGCTCACATTACAGGGGGTGGCCTACCCGAAAATCTACCGCGATGTTTAGGAGAGGATCAGGCGATCGCCCTAGACTCAACAGCATGGCCTACCCCGCCTGTTTTTCAGTGGCTAGCTGAAGCAGGCAACGTTGCCGCGATAGACATGTTTAACACTTTTAACATGGGGATTGGCTTTGTCGTGATTGTCCCGCAAGCCCAGTCAGAGCAAGTGGTGTCATGGTTTAGCCGTCAGCAGATTAGTGCCTTTGAGATCGGGAGCGTCACCTCTGGCAATCAAAACCTAATCGGGCTTCCCTCATAACCAAGTTAAAAGAAGTCCATTTTTTATTGGGAATCATTCTGCCAAACTGATTCCCAATCTGGGCAGTTCTTCTCCTCAACACCATAGGGATGCATTGCGCAAACCAACACATTTCCGCCGTAGGCTTCGCCATGATAGTGATTACAGCCAACGCAATTGGGATGATCTTGTAGTGCAGGCGTAACGGTCTGCACGAAAGGGCGACTTGTATCACTAATGATGTCTTCAACCTCACCCAGCCAATCGATGACTGGCTCTAGATAAAAATCTAAGGCGACCTCAATCTCAACAGAAACATCCTCAATCTCCTTCACCAGGGTTTCACAGCCCTGATAAATCAGATTGCCCATCCATAGGGCGGTTTCGTCAATTGCCTTGTAAAAATCGTTCATTTTCAACACCTAAGCGCTGCCATGAGCAAGCTACAAAACCCATAAAAACAATGCTGCACTAACCTAAAGGCCTAATCAGCATCAGATTCAACGTCTTCAATAGACAAAATTTCGATTTTTTGAGGTTTCTCACTCTCTGGCGCAGCCCCCGTCGAGCTAGGCGCTTGAGGTATCCAAATGTCAAAAAACTTTGAGGCTTCTCCCGCCGTATCTTCACCACGACGAATTAAATCATCCGCCAACGCCTGAGCCTTGCCCTGAATGTCTCCTGCCTGTTCGCCAGCATAAGATGCTAAACCGACACCCAAGTAAAACGCTTTCTTAAGGGTATCTGTCAGATTTTCCATTGCTCGCTTAAACCCCTCTAAATGCTGTGTCTACGGTGTCAAAGCGACCTTTCTAAAAAGGCGACCCGGAGTCCACGCCTGTTACAAGCATCCCGTATTGCTGCTACCTTCCGGTTCTGACAAAGTTGAGGCGTTGTTACCGCATGGGTCCGAGTCTACGAACAGTCTAGCATCGTTCTGGTGCTAGAGAGTAGCACGATGCTAAAATGCCAAAATTCATGGGTGAAGACCCTTAAAATACGTGCTTCAGGTTAGCCTAGCTGCCCTAAGTTTTATGGCCTATCTCAAGCCCAATGCTGTTTATTTCGACCCAAAAATAGTCTGTGCGTAAACTTCAGGGTAGACTAGCCTCGACTCGTCCAGAACAGGGTGCCTCCATGACTCAACCCGTCGCCGATGAACAGGCACTCTCTCCGCTCGATAGGCTGCTATGGGCTATTATTGGCCTACTTTTAACCATCAGCGGCGTTTTTATTGAGGTGTCTATTCCTCTGCCTCAGCTTATGTGGCCGATTGACTGGAGCAAGGTGCAGACCTACTCTCTCGGCGTAACGCTACAGGTAGGAGCCGTTTTGCTGGTGGGCTGTATGGCAGGCCGAAATACAGCAACCCTCTCTCAAATTGCGTACTTGGCTTTGGGGTTAAGTGGTCTCCAGGTTTTTGCCCACGGGGGTGGGCTAGTGTACTTAAAGGAGCCTACCTTTGGCTACCTGCTAGGGTTTCTGCCTGCCGCATGGGTCTGCGGTACGGTTGCTTTCCGGCAGCGACGGCGCATTGAAACGCTCATTGCGAGCTGTCTATATGGCCTATTGGCAATTCATCTGGTTGGGCTGACCTACTTGACGATTCTGTCGGTGTTTAGAATTACCACAGCCAACTGGTGGAACGCCGTTTTGCAATACTCCATTTATCCTCTGCCTGGTCAATTTATTATTGTATGCACCATCGCGGCCTTGGCATATCTTCTGCGTGTTTTGCTGTTTTATTAGCAGGACATTGAGCAAATAGGATCATGAAACTAAAGAAAAATCCCATGTTTTGGCTGTCTGCCGTACTGAGTTTTTTGCTGGATTATTTATCAAAACAATGGGTGGTCGCAAACTTTCAGCTTAGCAATCCACCTGAATCGTGGTCGCTACTGAAAGGGGTTTTTCATCTTACCTATGTCGTAAACCGTGGGGCAGCGTTTAGCATGTTTCAAGGGGAGGGCTGGCTGCGGTGGCTGTCGTTGATAGTGACGTTAGCGCTTGTTTACTATGGCCTGTTTGGTTCCCCCTTACGAGCTTGGGAACAGGCAGGCTATGGTTTTTTGTTGGGTGGCGCTGCCGGAAATGGCATTGATCGATTGTTGATGGGGCATGTCGTAGATTTTTTGGATTTTCGGCTCATTAATTTTCCAGTCTTCAACCTTGCGGATGTCGCTATTAATATTGGCCTAGTTTGCTTATTTGTTTCGCTATGGCGTAAGCCTGAAGCGAGTAAGCCGCCCTCCATCACTGATTAAGCTGAGAGAGATTTTGTTCAAAGTACAGAAAATCAGGAGAAGTAAAAATGGCTGTTGTTGAAAGTAAGCTCGGTCATAAAGTCGTGTTCAACAGCTTTTTTGGCCCTGTAAGCTTTGAACCAGGTTTAAATCATGAGATCCATGACAGGCTGTGGAAAAACCTGAAGATGAATAACTTAGATGTCCAAGCCTTATTAGAGAAAGGTTTTCTCGTCGAAATGACAGAGACTGCTGAAGGATCAATTTAGGATGATGTTACAGTCTGCTGGGCAATCCAGTTCTCAATGAGAGGATTGACCTGTTCGGGAGCTTCATCTTGTGGGCAGTGGCCTACCCCTTCTAGGGCGATAAAGTCCGTCACTGCTGGAAACTCACCATAGGCTTTACCGAGATGGATAGGTTCCCAGGGGTCTTGGGCACCCCAAATACACAGAACTGGGCAGCTCAATTGAGGTAGTAAGTCTTCGGCAAGGGGGCCGTGGGAGTATTGGATGAAGGCTAAAAATACGTCGGCGGCACCTAGGTCTTGGGCAGGACGCATCAGAAGTTCAATCAGTTCATCGGTCACGGCTTCGGTACGGGCGTAGGCTTTTTGAAGAATGCTGCGAACCACAGAAGGACGCGCCAATCGCCCGAAGAAGAAATGACCAATGGGGCGCACTGCCAGAACTTTCTGAAACCAAGGCGAAAAAGTGCGCTGAGGCCACGGGAGTGCTTGGCGCTTGCGTTCGTGGAGCATTCGCAAGGAGCAGTTAAGCATGACAACGCCTAAAACCTGATGGGGGGCAGTTACGGCAGCCTGAAGCGCGACGATGCAGCCGATGGAGTTGCCGACGAGGAATACGGGTTCACCAATGACCTGCTGGCTAAAGTCTAGGACGAGCTGCGCCCAGGTTTCAAAGGTATACGCTAGCGCTGGAGTAGGCGTAGGTTTAGCAGAAAGGCCAAAGCCGAGAAGGTCGATCGCATACACGCGGTGGTTTACGCCCAATTCTGGCAGATTTTTGCGCCAGTGGTCAGAAGATGCCCCAAAGCCGTGGATTAAGACCAACACAGGCCCAGCCGAACCGGTGGACTGGTAGCGAATGGTGTGACCTTGCCACTGCCATTGATGTGCTTGAGATTTGCTAAGGGTGCTGACGGTCATGGTGTAGATAATTTTTGGCGCTCAGCTTCTATTGTGACTTTGTTCTGGGTTTTGGGTGGGGAGATTAATTTGCTAGAATGGCGACGCAGCGTTTGGTCAATTACTCTATGCGCCTTAAATCTTGGGAGTCGCCCCGCAGTGGGCCGCGACGCAATAGTAAGTCTAAGCAGGCTTCGGCACGCGTTAGACAGCTCAGAAAGCAAACTCAGCAACTTCGCAAACGTCTTAAGTCTGATGACAAAGGCTCTGCTAAACCCTCAGGAAATATCCCTGGGGGTTTTGTTTTGGGCTGTGCCCCTTACAGCAACGCTATTGCAAAGAAATTCGCATATTGCTAAGATTATCGATGACTAAAGCTCACCTCTAGCTTATGTCCTTCACAAATAAGCTTTGTGCATATCATCAGTACCTCTCGGCTTAAAAAGTATTGTGCGCTTTACCCACAAGCACAATCGTCTTTGCAGACATGGCTTGAGCTGGTTAGTAAGGCAAGCTGGCAGAACCTTGCTGAAACTCGTAAAACCTTTCCTTCCGCTGATTCAGTCAAGAATTTTACAGTCTTTAATATTGCAGGCAATCACTATCGGCTCATCACCTACATCGACTATGAGAGCAAAAAGGTCTTTATTCGCGATTTTTTAACCCACGCAGATTATGACAAAAATAAGTGGAAGCACGACGGTTGGTTCCAGTAGCTCCGATGCCTATATCTCCCTGCTTCAGCGCTTTGCACCGCGTCCGATTCGTTCTGAAGCTCAACTCGAAGCGGTACAGGCAGTAATTGATTCTTTGATTGATCGAGGTCAATTAACCCCAGAAGAAAAAGACTACCTGAATGTTTTAGCAACCTTGGTTTATGAGTATGAGCAAACTCTAGAACCGCTACCTGATATTTACGGTGTAGCGTTGCTAACGGTTTTGATTGAAGAGCGATCGCTTAAGCAAAAGGATTTGGTGCCCATTTTTCGCACGGAATCTATTATTTCTGATGTGCTGCATGGTCGTCGCCAGCTCACAACGCGTCACATTCAGGAGTTGGCTCAGTTTTTTCACATTTCTCCTGCTGCATTTTTTCCTCAAAATTCGTAAAAAATTGATGACTGGATTGACGTCTCACTCTCCCAATGCTGCTTCTACTTTGCGCGAATATCAGGCCACAGACGACATCGCGCAGGGACAAAGGCTCGACCGTTGGTTAGCATCTGAGGCAGCAGACTTATCGCGATCGCAGCTTCAAAAACTCATCGACCAAGGACAAGTACAGGTCAATCACGCACCGTGTGACTCCAAAAAGTATGAAGTGCAGCCAGGTGATGTGATTACGGTTACGGTACCGCCACCCACAGCGCTGAATCTAGAGCCGGAGGACATTGCGCTAGACATTCTCTACGAAGATGACCATCTCATTATTCTGAATAAGCCCATCGGGACTGTTGTTCACCCAGCGCCCGGTCACGCCACCGGAACGTTAGTCCATGCGCTGCTGGCACACTGCCAGTCAGCAGATAAACAGCAGACAAGCCTTTCAGGGATCGGTGGCGTTCAGCGACCGGGTATTGTCCATCGGCTTGATAAAGACACCAGTGGCGCATTAGTCATTGCTAAAACAGACCAGGCCCACCAGCATTTACAGGCTCAAATCCAGGCTAAAACCGCCCAAAGAGAATATCTGGGAGTTGTTTACGGTAAGCCACCTCAAGAATCGGGCATTATTGATAGACCCATTGGCAGGCACCCGATAGACCGCAAAAAAATGGCGATTGTGCCAGAAGAAAAAGGCGGACGCGCTGCGAGAACCCACTGGGCGGTCAAACAGCGACTTGGCAATTTTACGCTGATGCATTTTCGATTAGAAACGGGTCGCACCCATCAAATTCGAGTGCATTGTGCCGACCTATGCTGCTCTATTGTGGGCGATCCGCTGTACGGCAGAGGGCGAGAGATTGGCGTAAATTTAACGGGTCAGGTACTCCATGCGTGGCGCTTAAGCGTTCAGCATCCTATCACCGAAGTGTGGATCAAAGTTGAAGCGCCTTTGCCGCCTGAGTTTTTGAAAGTGCTTAAAATATTGGAGCAGAGAAGCGCCTAGCAGCCCATCGGAGCAATAATTTTCTGCCCCATTACTTATTGGTGTTTTATTGCGTAGATATTTTTGGCTTTATGATGGCGCTGACCATTTAGGGCTAAAAAAAGCGAGCCATTCTGCTTAGGGCACAGCCTCCCATTTTGAAAAGGTGGCAGCTTGTCCACAGGGCTGCCCCGTTGGATCCAAGACTTTCCAGATGATGGCGTTTTGGATGAAAAAGCGTTGGCCTGTGTTGGAGATTCGTACGCCTTCATAGTTGGTGATGTAGCCCTGCTGGGCGGCGATCACCAGAAGCTGCGATCGCATTTCCCGTAAATCTAGCTCAGCCGTGAGGCGAGAGGGCATTTGGGTAAAATCAGACCAGTCCATTTCCCATAAATCGAGGGCAGCTTGATTGCCATAGTTGAGAACTGGATCGGCCTCAGTCCCGTGGGAAAGCACTACAAAGGGTGCGAAAAAGAGCTGATGGGCTGCGATCGCCGAATTGGCACTTTGATCTGGCAATAAATCGCGATCAAACCAATGGCGAAAGCTAGTGAGCAGGCATTGCGTCTGACGCACTATATCTAGAGACAACCAGGGAGAAATCTCGGGGAATAACATTAAAACCTCTCATAATCGTGCGGATATATTAAAGATTCTCGCTGTCATCGCCGCTGTACCGTAGGAATCGAGTACGCTGTAAAAGCGTCTGCTTATCGCATCCTAGCCCTTCAGCAGCATCGCTAAACGCTGGTCTGACGCAAGTTGATTTGTCGATGATGATTCCAACTTCTCTATTGCAGGAGCTTCTAGAAGCCCAGCCCCAGATCCGCTCACAAATGTACTTTAAGTCTTCCCTCACCGCGCTGTCCCACGCGATGGAAGACCAGGTGCTAGCCGGAACCGATCAGCCGTTGGTGATCGCCTGCTTTCAGCGAGAGCGATTTTATCGTCAAGAGTCTCATCGCTACTTGCGGATTGCGGGTATTACGCCCTATGTGTATGTGTTAGCTGCCCCAGAGACAGACTTTAAAAATGCGTCGGGTGCCCACGAAACCATTGCCTTTAGCCCAGAGGATGGACTCAGTAAAGAGTGGCATCTGGTGGTGATTGGGCGAGAGTACGCGGTGTGTCTGGTTTGTCGAGAGCATATGCAGGCATCTGGCAGCGGACAGCTTTTGCACATGGATCAGTCTCGACGGTTTGAGGGCATTTGGACTTTTGAGCGCCAGATTAGCTGCACGGTAGCGGAACTGTTGCTTAACCGCATTAGCCAGTATCGTCCAGAACTCAAGGCGCAGAACCAGCACCTTTTAGAAACCATGGTTCGCCCTGCGTTTTCTGGTTCGCCCTTGGTGCATCCCTCCCCTTTTGCTGATCGCCTGGTCACATACCTTCAGGCCAGTCAGTACCGCCAGCTCAAGGCATATCGCCAAATTGCAGCTCAGGAGCTAAAGGAACGGCTAATTAACTCTATGACTACGGCTATCCGGCGATCGCTCAACGCAGATCAGGTGCTGAGCGTGGCGGTGCAGGAGCTGGGGCAGGCATTAGAGTGCGATCGCTGTCTTTTGTATCAATGTCAGGGCGCAGACAAAACCGCCGTAATCCAGTACGAGTTTGTGCAGCCCGGACAGTATTCTCTTAAAGGTCAATCGTGGCCTTTAGAGCGCAACCCCTGGTTTATCCAGGTTGTGAAACAAGAAGAATGGGTTTACGTCGAAGAAGCTGCGACCGACCCCCGCCTCAAACGCCTCAAAGCTTTTAACGCCCGCGTTGCGGAGATTGAGCTGCACTCGCTGTTGATGGTGCCCATGCTGTATCAGGGGCGGCTGCTCGGCATGGTAGAGCTACACCACACGGATCCGCTGGAGCCGTACCGCTGGAGCGATTCAGATATTGCCCTAGTGGAGGCGATCGCCACCCAAATCAGCATCGCGCTAATTCAGGCGCAAGCCTACGCCGAACTCGAAGACCTGAATCAGCAGCTTGAGGCACTAGAGCGCGCCCGCAGTAACCTAATTGCCATCACAGGGCACGAACTGCGCACGCCGCTGTCTACCATCCAAGTTTGTTTAGAAAGCCTTGCGAGCGAACCGGATATGCCGCCAGAGGTGCAGCAGGTGATGCTTAGCACCGCCCTCACCGATGCTGAACGCCTCAGAAAGCTAGTGCAGGACTTTTTAACCCTGTCTCGCTTAGAAAGCGGTCGGGTGAAGTGGCATACCGAAGCGTTGTCACTGCAAGAGTGTGTCGATTTAGCCCTGAGCAGCATCAGAACCCGCAGCCAGCCTGGAACCCTGCCAGACATTGTGGTAGAGGTACCCGAAGAACTGCCCCTCATTCAGGCAGATGGAGAATGGCTGGTGGAGGTACTGGCAAAGCTGCTCGATAACGCCTGTAAGTTTACAGACCCCCCAGGCGAAATTAAGATCCGAGGCCAAGAAACCGATGCTCACCTCATTGAGGTGACGGTGGCGGATACAGGCCGAGGGATTGAGCCAGACCGTCTCGAAATTGTGTTTGAGCGCTTCTACCAAGAAGAAGGAGCCTTACGGCGCACCACGGGCGGGACGGGGCTAGGGCTTGCCATTTGCCGTCAAATTATTCATCACCTCGGCGGCGAAATTTGGGCGCAATCTTTGGGCAAAGATCAGGGCAGTACCTTTCACTTTACGTTGCCCAGTGCGATCGCAACGCAACGCCCTCTACCCCAGCGGAACCTGCGCCAAGGGGTGTTGTAAGGTTTGGTCAGGAATATCGTACCGTTCCCTCACTGCAATCCTCGAAATATCTGCTAAAGAACTGTTACAGTTCCTCACGAACTTGCTAAACGCGGTCAAACGCGATGATAGGATTCGGCTAGAGCTAAAACACTGCATTTAGCTGCATGTAGAGTTCTATACTCTGCCATTCAGCGCAGTGCAATTCTATAAAGAACCTTGCTACGTTAACGCAAAAGCGCTCTTGTACTAGGGGTTAAGTCAGCTTTTGGGCTGTTCTTACCCCTACAGAAGAGTGTTTATTAAACTTGTGCCGTTTTGGGAGAAAAATGAATGGCAGAACAACTGACTGGACAAACCCCGCTCTTTGGCGGCAGCACCGGCGGCTTACTCAGCAAGGCCGATGTTGAAGAAAAGTACGCCATCACCTGGACTAGCTCGAAAGAGCAGGTTTTTGAGATGCCCACTGGCGGCGCTGCGGTGATGCGCTCCGGTGAAAATTTGCTGTACTTATCTCGTAAAGAGCAGTGCCTTGCCCTAGGCTTACGTCAGCTCCGCGCCAAAAAAATTACCGATTACAAAATCTATCGAATTTTGCCCAGTGGTGAAACGTCATTGCTGCACCCCAGCGATGGTGTCTTCCCTGAAAAGGTGAATGAAGGTCGTGAAGCGGTCAACAGCGTACCACGTTCGATTGGGGAAAATCCTGACCCTATCAGCGTTAAGTTCTCTGGCAAAAAGACGACCGATCCTTAAATCGGGAAAAGTCTAACGCTAAAACAGGGAAGGCTTGAGTCATGACTCAAGCCTTCCCTGTTTTTTATGCAACAGTGTGGACGGATTAAAATGGAGATATGAAGCATAACCTCACTCAGTGGCAAAACCGATTTTTCATTCCGCTCGAAATTCTCTTGATTCCCTGGGCGCAGGAAATAATTGACACACTGTTTTTCAAAGGACGGTGGAACTTAGTCGTTTACCCCCGCTCCGTTGAGGGAATCCCTGGCATCTTTCTGTCAGCATTCTCTCACTCTGGCTGGGGGCACTTAATTGGCAACAGTATCGCCTTCTCAATTTTTAGTTGGCTCATTCTTGCCAAAAGCACAAAAGATTTTTGGATTACCTTTGTGCTGGGATGGATAGGTGGGGGCTTGGCCTGTTGGCTGCTTGGGCCACAGGCTGCCCATGGACTAAGCGGGGTCGTTTATACGCTATTTGGCTATCTGCTGGTGATTGGTTGGCTTGAAAAACAATTTCTGCCGCTGCTCATCTCAGCCTTTGTGATGGTCAATTTTAGCTATGTAGTCTGGGGCATTTTCCCGACGGATTCAAGAATTGCGTGGTGGGGACATCTGTTTGGCTTTTTGCTTGGCGTATTTTCGGCCTATGGCGTTTATCGTGAGCCGAAACGGCATATTTAAGCAAATTTATGCTTAATGCTCGTCAGATCTGCATAAATAGTCGTGAATAATGGCCGCAGAGTGGGAGTTGGGTTCATACAATCTTGCTGGATGATACGCAGCGGATCAATCGCTGCTTGCTGAGACACGAAATCTTTTGCGTCATTATGATCTCGGTCGTAATGGTCTAGTAAGTCTTGCAACAAGCAGCCAAAGGCTCTAACTTCAATTCGTTCTAAGGCTTGTCCAGTCGTAGTATCGTGTCGTTTATAAAAGGAGGCTGCGCCAAAATCACCGAGCAAGCTGTCTCCCGCATCGTTGACCAGAATGTTATGGGCATAGAGGTCGCCATGCATGATGCCTTGATGGTGCAGATGGGCAGCGGCGGCGGAAATCCCTAGGGCGATACGCAGGATAGAGGAAAAGGAAAAGGAGGTACCAGGTGTGTAGGTATCTCGAGTGCAGGTTTTAAGGTTAGGGGGATTGCCCAAATTTTTATAGTCTGGTGGAATTAAGGAAAGCAATAGCCCTGCTTTTTGCTCAGGGTGATTCTCGATCTTTCCTAACACGCTGACAAGATTGGGGTGTGCCCCTGCTGCGATGCACGCCTGCATTTCATCCTCAGGGCTTCCGTCACTTGTAATATCACCTTTAAAAATTTTGACAGCAACCGCCTTGGATTGGGTGGATGTGACCTGCCATAATGCTTTGGAAATAACGCCAGAGGCACCTTCCCCAAGGGTATCTTCTAGGGCTAAGTCAGCCCAGTCAATGGGGGAAAGCGGCGATCGCGTCGCACCAAGAGTACGCAGTTCTGCGGTGCCTTCACAAAATGGATTACTCGCATAGGCGAGCCATGACAACCGAGGCAGCGCAAGCAACCAAGGCGGAAGCTCGGTAAGGCGATTGGCTGAAAGCCTAATCAGCTCTAGACTTTGACAATTCGCCATTTCTGGTGGCAAAGATTTTAGACGATTCCCCGCTAACATCAGCTTTTGCAATTTGCTGAGGTTGCCAATGCTTGACGGAAGCTGCTCAATCTGGTTATTGGTGAGGATCAACCAGCGAAGCGTTGGAGATAATGCTTGATCGCTGATATGCCGAATTTGGTTAGATTTAAACCCAATGATGCTGAGTTGAGGGCATTGGGTAAGAACCTCTGGAATTTCTTCAAACTCGTTATCAACACAGAAAACGGCCTTTAGGTTTTTTAAGCGTCCAAAGTCGTCGGGCAAAGATTTGAGAGCATTATTGGATAAATCTAAAACTTCTAACGAATCTGCCAAATCTAAAACTTCTGCTGGGAGTTGAGTTAACCCGCAGTTGAGCGCAAGTTTTTGAGTGCCCACTAGCTGACCAGCTTGCAGTAGGTTGAGCGTTTCTGTCGTCAAAAGAGTAAAGCCCTTGCCGAGTTAAGTTTTCGTCGTGCGTGATTAACATTGATTTCCCCCTCCTTCTCCTACCGTAAAAGAAGGGGGAAGCGTTAGAGAAATAGACTTAAAGCGTCCCTATGCGCCCTCAACCTCAACCCAAACATTGCCATCTTCAATTCGCGTGGGGAAAACGGCGATCGCCTTAGGCGAAGAGATTTTACCCAAAAGATTCCCAACCACCGGAGGAAAAGGCGTCCAATCTATAACTGCGCCTGTTTTTAGATCAAAACTGCTGCGATGTAACGGACAAATAATAGTACAGTCTTTTACCTTCCCTGACTTCATGGGAATCTTCATGTGAGGGCAAGTATTCTCTACCGCGTAGAGTGAACCCGCCTCATTGATTCGACTTTGGACAAATCTGAAGGTCAAATGGGCTGAACGCTATGCAAGAAAGGATAATGACGGTTTCAATCTAAAGCCCCGTCATTATCGCCACCTCCATTATGCCTATTCCTCTCACTGCATCTGAGTTTAAGAGT
>JBGSVR010000056.1:0-3559 GCA_041752855.1 Thermosynechococcaceae cyanobacterium | reverse complement strand
CCTGCTCCACGACGGGTATCGGGTAAGTCTTTAAATGCGTCTAAGATGGCTAAAGTACTAATGGTGGGCAATGCCTAAATGGGGCTATTCTATTACCTTACAGGCGTTTGACTACTCTTGCTTAGAATGAAATAACCCTGGGTATAGAACTCAGCAGCCAATCACGATTCAGAATGATAGTCCGAGATTCAAGTGGATTTTTGGATACTCGCCCTGTTTCGATGCAGCGCCACATGTGGTCAAACACAAGGCCAGCATTTCTCTGGCGATCGCCAGCAAAATAGCCATGCCCAACAGGTGGATCATAATCAGTATTAAAGTCATCGCAGTCTAGTGCGTAAACGTTTTTATTGACCTTATCCATGTGTTCTGGGCCAGTGTGTCCTAGCCGCCGTGAGGCAATCTCACCTACATTTGCAACCTTACTGGCTCGCATGGCCAAATCATCCGCAGCATAGTAAACCAAAACATTACGTGCCGCCGGAGAAATATACTGTCCCTCTTGACCTGGTTCTAGCGCCTCATTTACAACATCTGCCGAGGCCATAAAAATATTGCGGAACACCAATGGCATCCCTTGAGGTAAAAAGTACTGCACAATACTGGAAAATGTAGATCGCAAAACACGATTTCCCATAGAATGTGCCAAAATATTAATCCGCTTGATACAGGGGCTTTCTACTGTGCTGTTATGTTCTCTCCAAGCCAGAAACTTTTGAAATAACCGTGCAAACGCAACTCCGCTTTGATCTGCTGCAATTTGATCGTCAAAATAGTCTTTGATTTGCCCTTCATTATTATCGCAAGGCCAAATGATGGGCACAACCACCATATAGCCAGGACTTTTTTGATCAAACAATCGCTGTAATTCCTCTGCTCGTGGAAAAATAGCTGGCTCTGGTAAATTAGAATATCCATGAACATAAAGAAAGATTTCTTTTTTGTCCAAGTTTTTGAGTTCTGTTAGAAAGGCTTGTCCGCCTATCTCGGTATAGGTTCCTTTCTGTTCACGACGGCAGAAATAGACCGATTGTTCTGCTTGATTATTGCTTAAGTTAAAATTTACGAAGCGTGGAACTTGTGGCTGGTCGCCACTCATGGGAGTTGGCCCTTCTTGCAAAACTCGATTTGTAATAAACAGCATAAAAACTTCCAACCCTCAACGATATAAATCGGTGGATATTTTCTAATAGAGCATGAAATGATGCGTGATGGTTTATGAGATTGTCAGCCGTCTCAACCCTAGATCGACTAAAATTGTAGGCTAGTGCCTCAGTCAGTACTTCACCTTAAAACTTCAATCCTTTCAGAACCTATGACCACTGATATTGCCTTCGATAAACGCAAAGTTGACCATCCTCCCTACGAAATTCATACCCTGGGCGATCGCGTCCTGCGTCAAACGGCAAAGCGGATTGTCAAGGTAGATGCGGAGGTTCGTCAGGTTGTCGAGAATATGCTGAGGACGATGTACAGTGCCGACGGCATTGGTTTGGCTGCCCCTCAGGTGGCGATCACCAAACAAATCATTGTGGTAGACATTGAACCTGAAGACGCGGCAAACCCGCCGCTGATTTTAATCAACCCTGTCATTCGCAAAAAAAGCACAGATTTCACCGTCTCTCAAGAAGGATGCCTTAGTATTCCTGAGGTGTATTTAGATGTAAAGCGCCCTGAAATGATTGAAGTAGCGTTTAAAGATGAATTGGGTCGTCCCCAGGCAATTCGGGCGATCGGTCTGCTGTCTCGCGCCATCCAACACGAAATGGATCACCTCTCAGGGGTTCTGTTTGTAGATCGGGTTGAAAATGCGCTGTTACTCAACCAAGAATTATCGAAGCATGGGTTCTCTCAACAGGCCGTGAAACCCACCTAATGTTTAGGCTGATACACTAATTGAGCTGAGTGCAGGGCTAATTTAGAGAATTTATGGTTATACCCACAAAAAGCGGAATTTTACTACTGTTCTCTTGCGTTGCTTTTATTGCGGTTGTTGGCTGCGTATTTGAGCTGTCTTCTGGTGAACCATCTTTAGGACAATGGCCGACGATCATCATTTTGGCACTGAGTTTCCCATTGGGAGTCTTTACCTTTATTGCAGCCGCACGTGAAGCAAAGGCAAGTATGTAGACAGATCTATTCAAGTTAGCTTTTTGCCGACTTGAATAAAATGATGTCAGATGATGGAGATCTTTGCCCTACGCTAATTCCAATCGCTAAAAACTGTCCGGAGTATTGTAGGTCAGGAGAACTAGGCACGAGAGACAGACGGAGGCAGGGCTGCGGCCTGCTGGGGGGCATCTACCGCCTCAATAGGTGCTGGCTGAGCCATATCAGACGGCAAAAAGGCTCTAGCGGTGACAGCTAGCAACGCCACTAGAAAAATCAAGAAGATAAATAGAGGCGCAATGTATTGCCGAAAAAATGCCATGGCGTTTTGCTAAAAGGGGACACTCCCTATCCTATCGCTGTCTCTTGCCTTAGGAGGCGAATTGATTCGCTCGCAACAACCTATTCGACGTTCACTTGTGGGTAAGATGCCGAGTCTGCGCCCTCTCGAAGATGCCAACAGTAAGGGATTATTATGAATACATCGGTCATTACAAAGAATACCCTGGGCTATGAGTATTGAAATTGGCTTCCCTGCCCCACCTTTTACCCTCAATAACGCCCAAAGTGAGCCAATCAGCCTGTCTGATTTTCTGGGACAGTGGGTCATTCTGTATTTTTACCCTAGAGATAATACGCCGGGCTGTATTAAAGAAGCCTGTGGATTTCGTGACAATCATGCAGCTTTTACTTTAAAAAAGGTTCAGGTTTTAGGGGTAAGTGCAGATAATGAAGCCTCTCACCAAAAGTTTATTCGCAAGTTTGACCTCCCTTTTATGCTGCTGTGTGACCCGGAGGGCGCAGTGGCAAAAACCTATGAAAGCTACGGCCCTAAGAAATTTATGGGTAAATCCTATGAGGGTGTGTTTCGGCAAACCTTTGTGATTGACCCTACCGGAAATATTGCCAAAATTTATCGCAAGGTTAAGGCTGAAACCCATGCAGAAGAACTCTTAGCAGATATCTCTGATTTAATGGGTATTTAATAGCGGGCATCGAATAGAAATTTCATGGGCATGACGGAATGAACTTACCACAGTGGTCTTTTATTCAGTCTGCTTTACGGCTAATTTTCCGGCATCCGATCTGCGGGGTCGTGATGGTTCCGGTATTGGCAGATGGTCGCATTGTGCTGGTGCGTCGCCGAGATAACGGCTGTTGGAGCTTACCGGGCGGCATGATTGAATGGGGAGAAGATATACCCACTACCATTGTGCGGGAGCTTCAGGAAGAAACGGGGTTACAGGTTACGCAAATTGGGCGATTGGTAGGGGTGTATTCTGCCCCAAAACGTGACCCTAGATTTCACTCTATACTTTGCACGTTCATAGCTTGAGCTTACCGAGAACTGGATGTAATGTACTGAGATTGCCCTATTGATAGTGAGGTTGCCCCATGCTATCCATCGAATTCTCAGAAGCAGACAAGCAAGCCCTTCTTTACGAACGCT
>JBGSVR010000055.1:0-32674 GCA_041752855.1 Thermosynechococcaceae cyanobacterium | reverse complement strand
AAAAAGAATAAAACAGGGGGATTGAGAATGTTAAAAAGGATTAAGTTGGACTGCATGATCACTTCTTAATGAATGAATTAAAATTAAATCTTTGCGCAAGCAGGCTCTTGATGTGAAACGAAACGTAACGGAACAGGTCGTCTCATCATTTTGAACTTGCCAACCCAGACATCTCATATAATCTGAACTTGTGCTTTCCGCTTTGTCTAGACGACCAGCAGAATGACATTGACGTGATGCTCTACACCTCCGCACTGCAATTATCTACCCAAACCTATGTCTTCCGACTCAGATCAGTCCCAGCCCCAAGGTCATTCGGCGCTTGACGATATTCGCACTGCTCGTCTTGAGAAAGTTGAGCAGATCAAGGCTCTGGGGCTAAATCCCTATGCCTACCGCTGGGAATCGACCCATCATACCCAAGCCCTTCAGGAAAAGTTCAAAGACTTGCCCAATGGCGAAGAGGCTGAAGTTGAGGTGGCGATCGCCGGACGCATCCTTGCAAGGCGCGTATTCGGAAAACTGGCCTTTTTTACCCTGCAAGACGAGACGGGGGTAATCCAGCTCTACCTCGAAAAAGCGCGCATCCAGACCACAATGGAAGGATCTGATCCCCAAGCATTTGACCACCTCAAGCAGTTAACCGACGTCGGTGACTTTCTGGGCGTAAACGGCACCCTCAAGCGCACCGACAAAGGAGAACTCTCGGTCTATGTGCGCGAGTACACAATCCTCACCAAGTCTTTGCTGCCCCTGCCCGATAAATGGCATGGACTCACAGACGTAGCCAAACGCTACCGCCAGCGCTACGTCGATCTCATCGTCAACCCCACCGTCCGCGAAACCTTTCGTCGTCGCGCCCTCATTACCGCCGCCATCCGTCGCTATCTTGACCAGCAGGGCTTCATTGAGATCGAAACCCCCGTACTACAAAGCGAACCAGGGGGAGCCGATGCGCGTCCCTTTAAGACCTATCACAACACCCTCGAAATGGATCTGTACCTCCGTATCGCCACGGAGCTACACCTCAAGCGGCTGATTGTAGGAGGCTTTGAGAAAGTATTTGAGATGGGTCGAATTTTTCGCAACGAAGGTATTTCAACCCGCCACAACCCTGAATTCACATCCATTGAGGTGTATCAAGCCTACGCCGACTATCACGACATGATGGCGCTGACCGAGACACTGGTAACGCAAGCCGCACAGTCTGTCTTGGGTACCCTACAAGTGACCTATCAGGGGGAGCCGATTGATCTGACCCCACCGTGGCGACGGGTGACAATGCATGAGCTAGTGCATGAGGCAACGGGCATCAATTTTGAAGCGATTACCGATCTTAAAGCAGCCCAGAAGGCAGCCGCTGACGCGGGAATTGGGGGTGCCCAAGAGTGTGAAACCATTGGTCATATCTTAAATGTGGCCTTTGAGCAAAAAGTGGAGGCAACCTTAATGCAGCCCACGTTTGTGCTGGACTACCCCGTCGAAATTTCGCCGCTGGCAAAGCCCCATCGTTCTAAACCTGGATTGGTCGAACGCTTTGAACTCTTTATGGTAGGGCGCGAGACTGCCAACAGCTTCTCTGAGTTAACAGACCCCATCGACCAGCGGCAGCGCATGGAAGCTCAGTCTGCCCGTAAAGCAGCAGGGGATCTCGAAGCTCAGGGCGTGGATGAAGATTTCTTGACGGCGCTGGAGTACGGAATGCCCCCGACGGGTGGACTAGGTATTGGCATTGATCGTCTGGTCATGCTGCTGACCGATTCCCCTAGCATCCGTGATGTGATTGCATTTCCGTTGCTAAAGCCAGACCCGAGCGAGGGATAGGGATTGATGAATCGGTTGATGGCAAAACCCTATACAGAAGGTAAACTTCAAGGCTTGTTTGTACACCGTAGGTCTTACATCAAAAAAACAAATCAATATTCCAATTAAAATGCGAGTCAAGTTATCATCAAGTTCATCCTTGAGATAGAGGCAGAAAACGCGATCGCGACTAAATGCAAGAAAAATCAATTTTTTCCCAGCGTTTATTCTGATGAGAAGCTTTCTAATGATTTACATAAAATTGAAATGAGTTTACTCAAATCACATTTACTTTCGGTTGGCATCGAAAGAATAGACTATAATCGCCTGCATACCTCATCTGAATCATGATTGCCATCTATCCTGGTAGCTTTGATCCGGTTACACTGGGGCATCTCGATCTAATCGAGCGCGGTTCTCGCCTATACGAGCGGCTGATTGTCGCAGTTGCACTCAACCCAAATAAGAACTCCTTATTTACAGTGCAGCAGCGAATGCACCAAGTTCGTGAATGTACCCAACATTTATCGAATATTGAAATTGACTGTTTCGACACATTGACGGTGGCCTATGCCCAAAGCCGTCAAGCTCAGGTACTGCTTCGGGGTTTGAGAGTTCTCTCAGATTTTGAGTATGAACTTCAAATGGCTCATACCAATAAGAGCCTTTCTCAAAACACCGAAACCGTTTTCTTAGCGACCTCCAACGAATACAGTTTTTTAAGTAGTAGCCTAGTTAAAGAAATTGCTAAGTTTGGTGGCTCCGTCGCCCATCTTGTTCCACAAAACGTAGCCGTTGAGTTAGAGAGATGTTACGCCAAGACTCCTCCTTCAGTATTGAAACCCACTCCAATGGGAATGGATCCGACCTCGAAAACGGATACGCTCACAACTCCAACAGAAACAATCAAGGGCTAGAGCTGCAACAACAGCTCGAAAAACTTGAGGAAATGATTATTCTGGATGGACTAAAGGTGCCGTTAACAGGTCGAACTTTCCTCAGTGAAGAAGACCTTCTGACGCAGCTTTCTGCGGTTCAGAACAGTATTCCTGAAACAGTTCGCACCGCCGAAAAAGTATTGAGCCAGCGCGAAGAAATTATTGCGCGAGCGAAGCAATACGCCCAGGAAATTATTAAGTCCGCAGAGCAGCGGGCGGCGAAGATTGCGGATGAGCAGACCATCATTCAGCAAGCTGAGGCGGAAGCGCAGCAGCTCCGCAATCAAATTCAGCAGGAAATTGAAGATATTCGGCGCAAAAATATTTCGGAAATGGAGCGCGTGCGTCGTCAAACGCAGCAGGAAATTGATGTAATGCGCCAAAATGCCCTTCAGGAACAGGCACACATTCACCAAGAGTCTGATCAGTATGCTGATCGGGTTTTGACTGATTTAGAACAGCAGTTGGGTGAAATGACGCGGGTGATTAAGAATGGTCGGATGCACCTCAGACAGCCTAAAAGCAATAGCCCCAAGAAGCCTTAGTCAACTGATCCCAAAAGTTTTAGACTTGACATAGCACTTTTGGGAGGGTGATTTTTGTGGCGACATTTTGGAGGATGGTGGGCAATGACTGAACCAATCCAATCTATGACGCTTCCTCCGAGTACGGATCCTTACGAAGAGTCTGTTTGGCTCCAGCAGGCGCTACAAACATGGCTTAATGAGGAGTTTTTGCCGGAGCCAGTCAATGATGTCATTGCTCATAGGGCTGCCAGCGTTTATCGGCGGCAGCGCATGGAGGGTGAAGACGATGTAGGTTCGCTCCTCATGGCAATTTTGACTGAGATGCAGGCGTTTGATTTTTCAAAGAGCTTTTACAGCGAGTTTGCGGTTGCGAATGCCGTTAGCGATTTGTTGCTCAATCAGTTTTTAGGGATTAATGCCTGCTGTTCGGGCTGAAACAAAAAAAGAGCGAGGGAATTCCCTCACTCTTTTTTTGTTTCAGTTTTGAGCTGGATGTTACCAGCTCGATTTGGTAACGCCTGGAAGGAGTCCTTCGTGGGCCATTTCGCGAAGAACGTGGCGGGATAGGCCAAAGTCACGGAAGTAACCTCTGGAGCGACCTGTAACCCAACAACGGTTACGAACCCGGCATTGCGCGCTATTGCGGGGAAGGCGCTGGATCTGACGGTGGAGATCCATTTTTTCTTCTTGAGTTTCGGCGCTGGTGAATTGCTCTTTGAGCGCAGCTCTTTTAACAGCGTATTTAGCGACTATTCTCTGGCGCTTTTTCTCACGCTCGATCATGCTCTTTTTAGCCATGGATTTCTACAGTAACGGCAAACGATTGAAGGCAGTATCTTTTATAGTAGCTAATATTTTGCCAATGATCCTATTTTTCTTTTCGATGGCTTGACTTATAGCTGTTGAGTTTTGCTTCTGCCATACCCGCAGAGGTGCAGAGATCGGCTAGCTCACAGCGATCGCATTCCGGCCTCCGAGCCATACAGACAGCGCGTCCGTGATAGATCAGCCGAATTGACCAGTTTTCCCAATCCGCTTGGGGGAGCAGCTTCATGAGATCTTGCTCAACCTTCACAGGGTCGGTTTGTTTGGTGAGTCCCAGGCGATGACTGAGGCGCTTGACGTGGGTGTCCACCGTTACGCCAGCGTTGATTCCATAGGCGTGGGCTAAGACCACATTGGAGGTTTTGCGGGCAACCCCTGGCAGGGTTAAAAGCTGCGCCATTGAGTTGGGCACTTCCCCGTCGAACTCTGTCATGATTTTGTGACAGGCTGCCTGGATATTGCGGGCTTTATTGCGATAAAACCCCGTGGAATGCACCAGTTGCTCAAGGGTTTCGAGGGGGGCAGCGGCGATCGCCCCCGCATCAGGGAACTGCTCAAACAGCGCCGGAGTGACCAGATTTACGCGCTCGTCGGTACATTGCGCTGAGAGGATGGTGGCAATGAGGAGCTGGACAGGCGTTTCGTAATCGAGGCTGCATCGGGCATCGGGGTAAAGATGCTTGAGGCGGCTGAGAATTTCGAGGGTGCGCTGCTGTTTTGCAGACGGTTTACGGGGCATATCTACAATAATCAAACGCCATCAATCACATCACTAAAACAGGTTGACGGTGTCCCGCGCAATCAGAAACACGCCCAGCCCCAGCAGCAAAAATAGCCCCGTCTGCATTACGCCCTGTTGAATTGCCTGGGGCAATGGCTTTCTAAAAATGCCTTCAAACAGCAAAAATACAAGCTGCCCCCCGTCTAATGCAGGCAACGGCAAGATATTAATCACCGCTAAATTAATGCTGATGAGCGCCCCAAACTGAAGCAGGCGGCTAATATCGGTACGCGCAATGTCTGCCCCAATTTTAACGATCGCGACAGGACCCGAAACCTGGCTTGCCGCGTTTTGAAAATTGCTAATAAGCTGACCAAAGCCGCTCACGGTCAACAGCAACAGGTTTTGAAACTCTGTAGAGGCCGCGCTCAAAAGTTTGACGGGGGAGAGGGTTTTAACGCGGTTTAGCTTCGCATTGGGCGCTAACCGAACACCAATCAGCGCCTCATTGTTTTGGCTAATCTGAGGCGTAACGCTCAGCGCAAGGGCTTTACCTGCTCGCTGAATATCTAGATTTAGCGGCTGATCTGCATTTTGCTTGACCTGATTTTGGAATGCCTGCACGGCAGTCTCGCCCATCTCAAGGGTTTGACCGTTGATCGCAACGACGACATCTCCAGGCAAAACGCCAGATTTTGCGGCTGCGCTTGTCTCTGGCACAAGCTGCACAATGGCAACACCTGGGGCAACTTGCGGGTTAGGAATGCCTTGCCAGCTCAACTGAGCAAAGATGAGAACGTAGGCAAAGATTAAATTGGCAATTACCCCTGCGCTAATCACGATCGCCCGATCTAAAATCGGACGGTTTTTCATTAGGGACGGGTCATCGGCTGGGATGTTGCTTTCTTCGTCTTCGTCATCTGGAAAAGCAACATAGCCGCCCAAGGGGATCGCTCTGAGGGCATATTCGGTTTGCGGTCCCTGGTACTTCCATAACACTGGACCAAACCCAATCGAAAACCGCGTGACGTAAATTCCCTGGGCGCGCGCAGCCAGGAAATGCCCTGACTCATGCACCACGATTAACAGTGCCAAAACTGCGATCGCCAATAAAACGGGCATGAATTCTTCCTAAATATGAGCTGTAATCGACAAAACAGATGCTTGCTTATCTTAACGTTTCTCAATGCACTCTCATTTATTCTGGGCTTGGGCAAGGTGCTGGAGGCGATCGTGCAACACAAGCTCAAGATGCTGCGTCATTTTGGCGGCTTTTTCTTTATCAGACCCAGCCTCAAAATCTCGACTAGAAAACGCTGGAGAAATATCAACAAAAACGGCTGCGCCTCTCTGCGCTTCAGGCTCATAGCGGATGGCAATAGGCGTAATGGGAATCGCCATAGGCTGAGGAGCGGTAGATTCGGCCTGCAAGATCAGGCGAGCTGTACCAGGTTTGAGCGATCGCAGGGGCTGATCGCGCACAATGCCGCCTTCTGGGAAAATGCCTACGAGTTCATCTTGGTGCAATAGCTCAATCATGTGCTTAATGCTGGATTTTTGGGGTCTGGCTAAATCAATCGGGAAGGAGCCTAATCGACGCAAAAACCAGCCCTGAATGCCGCTGAACTGATTGGCATTGGTCATAAAGCAAATCGCCTTGGGCTGAAGCTGAGCAATCACCAATGGATCCCATCGGCTGTAGTGCTTAATCGCCAGTACCGCTGGGCCATGGAGGGGGAAATGCTCGAAACCGTTGACCGTTAAAGGGCCAAAAAAGGCGCGCTGTAGCAGTCGATTGCCAGAGGAAATAACTGGGTATACCCAAGGGGACACGGAAGAAAGCGGGGGGGTGACATTCACGGCGATCGCGTTAGATATTGACTTGGTCTGCCTATCCTAGACAAGAGCGTGAGGTGAAATCAACGACTATGGCGTGGGTTTCGGCTTCGCGCTCGACTGAGCGATAGCCGAAGTCTCAACCCAATCCTGTTTAGCAACTTTGCTTGATCTTGTGCCAAAAATGTAGAATCCGACCTTCTAAGGTTCGGTTTTGCGGCTGTCTCTCATCCTTTAAACCCGTTATTCTCTGATTAAGCAATATAGTTTGCTCAGTTAGATTGCTCAATCAAATTGCTCAGCCAAACAGCGTGATAACCATGAGGGCTACAGTTTATCCAAGCTGCTATATCCAACAGGCGATAGAACCCGTGTTTGACCCGTTGCCAACGCTCACAAAATTATTTATAGCGCTGGAGCCTCAACATTTTACGGATAGTGATGCTGACGCGCTGACGCTAGAGACAGCGCAGACGGCCTGGCGGGTGGCGATCGCCGCCATGACTCAGCTCCTCAAGCAAACCACGCTAAATTCTAGTCACTCTAATAATCTTGTAGCCCAATCTGCTGCCCAAGTTTGTAATCAGCAGGGCGTGGTATTTTGCAGCCCTGCGCCTGTCTTTAGCGACCTGGCAATACTGGCTCACCTCAAGACCTGGATTTTTACACCCGAGCGGTCCTCTTCTTGCTTTAGGTTGCCCCCAGCAACCGTTTCAGAACGCTTTGAGGTACCCCTGCCGACACTGCCTATTTTGGCGGGAGATTCCCTTGCCCATGAGCAATTTTGCCTCATTCAAACCGCTCAGTTTTGCTGGGCTGCGGTTTTGGGCTGTGACGCTGAGGGTATCCTTCGGCTTAATTTCTCCTTCGATCCGGCGACCGTCGAGAAGATCTGGATGGCCTTGCAGGTTAGAGTTGAACGGCTTCAGCGACCTGCTCAGCTCAAGCTAATTGGGCAGTGGCGATCGCGGTTTCCGACCATAGCGCCAGACTATAAAATCCCCATGCAGTTTAGTCAGGCATTGCTGGCTCAAACCGCTCACGCCAGTCCCAGCAGCGCTCAGTGCGATCAAACGAGTCGATGGAAAGCGTCATCTTTTGCACAAAAACAGCGCCAGTACAAAACATCGCCCATTTCAGAACCCATCGCTCCTTCGACAAACCGCGACGAATCTGAACCAGACCGCGACGTAGAACTGCTGAAGGTTTTGGCTCATGAAGTCCGCACTCCCCTAACCACCATTCAAACTTTGACCCGTCTGCTGCTGCGACGAACAGACTTACCTACAGTGGTGATCCAGCGTCTTGAGGCCATCCAACAAGAATGTCTTGGTCAGATTGATCGCTTTGGCCTCATTTTTCGGGCAATGGAGCTAACCCACGCAGACTGTCAGCCCCTGCCTACCCACCTCACCCCAATTGCTCTTCAAGAACTGCTCACCGACAACCTCACGCGCTGGCAGGCTCACGCCGCTCGTCGGGGCTTAACGCTTCAGGTCACAACCCCAAAACGGCTTCCAGAAATTGCCATCCGCGACCCCCACCTCCTCAACCAGGTCTTAACGGGCCTGATGGAATATCTCAGCAATAGCCTTTCTGTGGGCAGCCACATTAACCTCAAAGTAGACTTGGCAGGTTCTCAACTAAAGCTCCAGCTTCAAACCCAGCCCGATCAAAATCAGCCAGATGTGAGCGCTGAATCCCCGATGATGAAGGCCGTTGGTCAGCTTTTGATGTTTCAGCCTGAAACAGGGGGCGTCAGCCTGAGTTTGGCGGCAACCAAGCATTTGTTTCAGGCATTGGGCGGCAAGCTCACGGTGCGGCAACACCTTGAGGGCGAAGTCTTGACGATTTTTCTGCCTTTGGGCACCAAGCGTGAGGCATACTAAGGGTATTGAATCGAACCTAAGGCTATGCAGGCTCAGTCCGAGTGCCCCGCTTTAACCGAACTGACGGATCTTCCCTACATTGATGCTGAAGGTCAACTTCCTGCGCAGTTTGAGGGCAAAATTGGCGTATATGCCATTTACGATCACGAGAGGAATTTAGCCTACATTGGCTATTCACGGGATGTCTCTTTAAGCCTGAAGCAGCACATTGTCCGGCAGCCGCAGTATTGCTTTGGGGTCAAGGTAGCCACGGTAGATCGCCCGAACCGCACACTGCTCGAAACCATTAAAGCCGCCTGGATTGACGAAAATGGAGCAGTCCCGACAGGAAATGAAGACGCTGCGGAGCTTTGGGAGCAGCCCATTGATGTCAAAAGCAGAATGCTGCCAGAAGAATTGACCCAGTATACCGACCCACAACTGGATGACCAGCAGCATCAGCGCATCCTCAAGCAGGCCGCACGGCGAATTGAGCAGGATATTCTGACGATTTTGGCTGAGCGAGGGGTGAAAGAAGCCCTTAGGTTTAACCCCAAGCTCAAAGACAGCGGATTGCTAGATCTCAAGTAATAATGCAGCTAGTAACCATAAAACTCTTGCACGAATATGACCCTCTCCCCCTTCGACAAGCTCAGGGCAACGCCCAGCCCCTCTCCCAAAACGGGCGAGGGGAGTCGGAATTAGCTCTTCTCCCCTACGTCTAGCGTGAACTCCATGTCCTTGGCTTCTTCTTTACCGCTGCTCAAAATCCAGACTGCTTTGACTGAGGCAGGCGCGTGGGCAAAAGATATGGCGCGTCAGTCCTTTGCGGTGGAGGAGAAAGGCCCTGAAGATTTTGTGACGACGATCGACCGCACCCTAGATCGTCAGTTAGCCGAACAATTCCAGGCTTGGTTCCCTGAAGATGGCGTTATTACCGAAGAAAATGCCGCATCCATTCAAAACATGAATGAGGGGTTCTCGCGACTGTGGCTGATTGACCCGCTAGACGGCACTGAAGATTTTATCAATCGCCGCCCTGACTATTCGATTATGGTGGGGCTGTTGCAAAATGAACAGCCGATCGCCGGATGGATTTTGCGTCCAGAATCGGGGCAGCTTTTTTACGGGGGTGTCGACTGGGGATTGTTCACGACTAATGGCAATGAAGCCTCACAGCCGTTGGTTCCATCCATAACGCCTGGGCCTACTGCCAGCCATTGCCCGATGCTGCTGGGCGATCGCGATCAGCGGCAGTACGGCACCGCCATTCAAACCGCCATCCCCGAAGCGCAGTTTTACACCCTAGGCAGCTTTGGTCTCAAGGTGCTGGAGGTGATTCAGGGGCGAGCAGGGCTTTACCTCTACCTCAATGGTCGCGTTAAGCTATGGGATACCGTTGGTCCCCTTGCGTTGGCAAAAAGTGCGGGGTTGGTCTGCTGTGATCTAGAAGGGAATCCACTAAAGTTTTCTTTAGATGCGCTTAACCCAGAAACCCTAGCTCATCATCAGTCGATTGTGATTGGCTGGCCTCACTATGTAGAGGCGCTGCTGCCCAGACTGCAAACGGCGATAGCGACGCATTCAGAATCTGTCTACGAGACGGCGGCAAGCTAACTGAGTTGACATGACGCATCAGCCCACCCTTGGATGGAATGTTTAGAAGATCTCCATGATTCCAGAAGAGCAAACGAACTTATTTAACTTGATGCAGCCGACCGAACCTGCTGCACCCCCAGCAGGTTTTGATGCAGCGCTGATTCCTACCAGTGCCCAAGTCCCCATTCCGTCGGGAACCTATGGGTCTATTGCAGAAATGGTGCCTCACTGCACCACCTGTCAACGCTGTGAGCTAGGCCAATCTAGAACCCATGCCGTGATTGGCAGGGGCAGCCCCACGGCCTCGATTATGATTATCGGAGAAGGTCCAGGTCAAAATGAAGATGAGCAAGGGCTTCCGTTTGTGGGGCGCTCCGGTCAGCTCCTTGAAAAAATTTTAGAATCGGTTCAGTTTAATTCTGAGCGTGACGTCTACATCTGCAACGTCGTAAAGTGCCGTCCCCCCGACAACCGCACGCCCACACCCCAAGAAGCCGAAGCCTGTAAGCCCTATCTGCTCGAGCAAATTCGCATTGTTAACCCCCAAATTATTCTGCTCACGGGCGCAACTGCGGTAAAAGGACTCACGGGCGATAAGCGGGGGATCACTAAAATTCGCGGTCAGTGGATTGAATGGGAGGGCTACCTCTGTATGCCCATTTTTCACCCCGCCTATTTACTGAGAAATCCGTCTCGAGAACCAAATAGCCCTAAGTGGCTAATGTGGAAAGATATTCAGGCGGTTCGTACTAAGCTATCTGAACTGAGCGCATAAGCAATAACCCAGCTTTGAATTAAAAGAAGGCTAGCCCCTGTATTTAGGGAACATTAGTCTTAAGGAAACAATTAGACCCAACTTCCCACACCTCTATACAGACGGCAATGGCAAATTTTGAGCAGATTGCCCTTCTCCAGAAGGGTGTTGAGGAATGGAATGATTGGCGAATCCAAAACTTAGCGGTGAGGCCAGATCTAAGTGGGGCTAATCTCAGCGGCATTAGTCTACAGTTTGTTAACTTTAGCCGTGCAAATTTGGCAGACACCAACTTAGAGGGAAGCGATCTTAGAAATGCTAATCTTCGCAATGCCTGCCTAGATCGTGCCAATCTTCGTCTTGCAGATCTCATTGAGGCCAATTTGCAGGAAGCATCGCTACAGCAGACCGAACTGCAAGGTGCCGACCTCTACAAAACCATACTCTGTAGCGCAAATTTTAATGGCGCAAATCTCAGTCAGGCGATCGTGCGCCGTGCAAATTTAGAGAACGCGAGCTTAAAGGCCATTGACGGCAGTAAGTCAGACTTTTTGCAGGCGAACCTAATGCGAACTCGATTTGATCTTGCAAATCTCCAAAACGCTAATTTTGAGGGGAGCAACTTGATTGAGGCTTGCTTAGACGGCGTTAACTTATTGGGCGCTAATTTACGCAAGGCCAACTTGTGTCGGGCTTCTTTAATGAATGCCAATCTTGAGGGCGCATCGCTTCAGGGTGCGCTTTTGAAAGGCACCATATTGACGGATGGTTCGGTTGCTGGCGGTTAGAGGGGGATGCCGAATGAGATGCTGAGATCAAATGGATGCATAGTAGAGATGTATTCTTGTAGGCACCTCAATTGACTGACTCACCGAGGCAATAAGGAGATTTAGGGCAAAATAGCAAGAGGAATGCTAGTGCTGGGTACTATACGTTTACACTGGCATTGACATAATTTTGCCGCTGTATGAGATCTGTGAAGACAAATTCCAACGCTCAAACATCTCGTGATCCCAATCCCTTTTTGGTTTTAGGGTTTCCGGTTCATCTGATGCCAGACTACATCGCTTGGCTGTCAGATCGTTTATTGCAGCGTCAGGGAACCCATGTCGTGACGCTCAATGCTGAAATGACGATGCAGGCGGAGCAAGATTTAGCCCTTGCCAATATTATCCGTCAGGCTAATTTGGTGATTCCTGACGGCGCGGGGATCGTGCTTTATCTGAAGCTTCACGGTCAACAGGTGCGGCGTTGCCCTGGCATTGAGCTAACGGAAAGGCTGTTAAAGACTTCTGCTCAGCAGTCTCAGCCGTGGTCGGTCTTTTTCTATGGCGGATCCCCAGGGGTTGCAGCGGAAGCAGGGCAGAAGCTGTGCGATCGCTATCCTAACCTCAACGTCATCGGCACTCAGAACGGCTTCTTAAGCGATGCTGAAACCCCAGTATTTTTAGAGCGGCTCCGCTTACTTCAGCCCCAAATTATTTGTGTGGGTCTTGGCGTACCGCGTCAGGAATACTGGATTGCGAAGCATCGCCATCTGGTGCCAGAAGCAGTGTGGATTGGGGTTGGCGGCAGCTTTGACATTTGGGCAGATCGTAAACAGCGGGCACCTGGCTGGCTCGGTGATAACAATCTGGAATGGGTCTATCGACTGTACCAGGAACCGTGGCGCTGGCGGCGGATGTTGGCTTTGCCCCAGTTTGCGTGGCGAGCCATTTTGGCAAGGTTTCGGTTTTGAAATTTTAGGTTTGGCAACTTTAGGCGATCGCAATGATGAATCCTCTGGTGTTACCTCAATCCATCTCAGCACAGGTTGAGCGTTCTCGGTCTGAAAGGGCAGAAACGACGGCTAGTGCAGCGGCGACAGATGCTACTGCCACTGCAACTTCCTATGCCATTCATTTACGGGATGTAACCAAGAGCTATCGAGATACAGGCTTTAGCCTTCGTAACCTGAACTTTGTGGTCAAACAGGGCGATTTTTTGTTTATTACCGGACCTTCTGGCGCAGGTAAATCGACCCTTATGAAGCTGGTGTACGGCGCAGAGCGCCCTGACCGTGGCGAGGTGCGCGTGGGAGGGCAAAATGTGGCAAACCTGAGCGGTCATCGCCTATCGCTGTTGCGCCGTCGCCTGGGCGTTGTGTTTCAAGACTACAAGCTGATTGCCCGCTGGACAGTGGCAGAAAATGTAGCCTTTGTGCTGCGATCGCAGGGTGTCCCCAAGGATGAAATTTTGCGCCGCCTCAACCCGACCCTCAAGCTGGTTGGCCTTCAAAACAAAGCCGACTGCTTCCCCACCCAGCTTTCTGGCGGTGAACAGCAGCGTGCCAGCATTGCCAGGGCGATCGTCGGGTCGCCTCGGCTGCTGTTAGCCGATGAACCCACAGGCAACCTTGACCAAGACAATTCGCTTCAGGTTTTGAGCATTCTTAAAAAGCTCAATAGCCTGGGCATTACGGTGGTTGTAACCACCCATGACCTGCACCTGATTCGGATGGGTCAGGCACCTGTAGCGAGGTTGCAAAACGGTCAGCTTAAAATGATTAACACCCCTGGATCTGAAGCTTCATGAGACGTTCTGCCCTACCTTTACCAGTCCTCAAAGTGACCTTCACCCAAATGCAGTATCTGGCGCAAGAAACCCTGCGAGGTCTACAGCGCGGCGGCTGGATGAACTGGGCTGCCATTAGTACCGTCACGGTTCTGCTATTTTTGTTTGGGATCAGCCTTCAAACCAGTTGGCAGGTGAATGGCTTGCTCCAGAAGATGGGTTCTCAACTCGAAATTTCGGCCTACCTACGTCCTAATCTTTCCGGTGAGACATTACAAAAACAGCTTGCGCAACTCCAGACGATTGCCTCTGTAGAGCTTTTACCCCGTGCGGATGCTTGGAAGCAGCTTGTGGCTGACTTGGGTGCCACCGATCTCCAGGGCGCGACCGATGCCCTGGGTCAAAATCCTTTAGTCGATCAGCTCAAAATTCGCGCCCGTAGTGGCGAACAGGTGCCCAAGCTAGCGCAGATGCTGTCCGGTTTTCCAGAAATTGAGCATGTGTCTTACCTCAATGAGGTGATGCAAAATTTAGTCCAGCTCAATCAGGGATTGGGATGGATGGGATGGGGGGTGATTGGGCTACTCACCCTGACTGCGTTGGCAGTCATTAACACCACCATTCGCCTGATTGTCGTCACCCGCCACCAAGAAATTGAGGTGATGCAGCTTGTGGGGGCAACCACGACCTGGATTTACCTACCGTTTTTACTTCAGGGTTTAACGTTTGGGCTGCTGGGCGGTGGGCTGGCGATTGGGTTTATGGCGATCACCCATCACTTTATTGCTCAGCTTCTTGTTACCCAACCTGCATTCCTTCAATCTTTGGCACAGAATCTACAGCTCACGACGGTTCAAGGTGCTTTGCTGCCCCTCTTGCTGGTGGGGTTTGGCAGCTTTGTGGGCTTAAGCGGAAGCTTTTTGGCAGTCCGCCGCTTTTTAGTTCGTTAGAAATTCCGGTAGAAATCTAGAGATATGGAAGGGCAGGTTTTGCCGAAACGGTTTGAACAGCGTTCATACGGTTTTAGCTAAACCTGCCCCTACGATCCGTCTGAACGAATCTGCGCGAGATTTACGCCTTTGCTTCTTTGACTTCCTGCCATTCGGTGTGGAAGGTACCCTCGCGGTCAATGCGCTGATAGGTGTGAGACCCAAAGAGATCGCGCTGCGCCTGGGTTAGGTTTTGAGGAAGGCGATCGCGGCGGAAGGTATCAAAGTAATCGAGGGATGCGCTAAAGGCAGGTACTGGAATACCCATGGTTGCCGCCGTTGAGATGACCTCTCTCCAGGCCGTTTGGCGGTCTAGAATAGACTGCTTAAACTCAGGAGCAAGCAAAAGATTGGAGAGTTCTGGCTCATCTGCAAACGCTTTTTTGATTTTGTCTAAGAACGCGGCGCGAATAATGCAGCCCCCCTTCCAGATGCGCGAGATTTCGCTCAGGTTGAGGTTAAAAGACATGTCCTTAGAGGCCGCACTCAGCAGTGCCATGCCTTGCGCATAGGAACAAATCTTGGAGCAGTAGAGCGCATCACGCACCATGTCGGTGAAGGCTGCGACATCACCTGTAAAGGCGATGGCAGGGCCTTGGAGCTGCTTCGCGGCAAGCAAGCGCTCTGACCGATGAGAAGACGCAATGCGCGCATTTACAGCGGCAATAATGGTCGGGATGGGAACGCCCAGTTCTAGGGCGCTCATGACCGTCCATCGTCCCGTGCCTTTTTGACCTGCTTCGTCTAAGACCAGCTCAACCAGTGCCTTCTGGGTGTCGGGATCGACATAGCTGAAGATCTGAGCCGTGATTTCAATCAAAAATGAGTTCAGCTCATCGGTCTTATTCCAGTCTGAAAAGACTTCATGAAGCTGAAGGTGATCTAGACCCGCCACGTTCTTGAGCAAATCATAGGCTTCGGCAATGAGCTGCATGTCGCCATACTCAATGCCGTTATGCACCATTTTGACGTAGTGTCCGGCACCGCCTGGGCCAATGTAGGTCACACAAGAGCCATCATCGACCTGAGCTGCCATTTTGACCAAGATTGGCTCTAGGGCTGTGTAGGCTTCCGCTGTACCCCCTGGCATTAGGCTGGGGCCGTTGAGTGCCCCTTCTTCGCCACCGCTGACGCCCATGCCAATAAACCGCAGCCCTTCGCTTTCTAACTCTTTAGTTCTGCGAACCGTATCGTCGAAAAGGGAGTTGCCGCCATCAATCAAAATATCGCCTGACTCAAGCATCGGCTTAAGCTGCTGAATCACCGCATCCACTGGAGCGCCAGCCTTTACCATCACCAAAATGCGGCGGGGCTTGCTTAAGGACGCGACGAATTCTTCAGGAGTGTACGTTGCCTTGATCTGGCGATCTTTGGCACGCTCGGTCATAAATTCATTGGTTCTAGAGGCCGTGCGGTTATAAACCGCTACTGAAAAGCCATTGCGTTCGATATTGAGGGCTAAATTTTCGCCCATTACAGCCAAACCAATTAAGCCAAAGTCTTGAAGCGCCATATACTCGACTCACCTTTGGGAGACTGAACCCTAAATTCTGACTACAGCGTAGCTTGTTCTTCTGAAATTCAAACGCAAGACACTAAAGAAACAAATCTATTTTCGGGTGAGATAAAGGCCATAACGCTTCTAAATCAAGCGGTTTCGCTTCAAATTAGGGTTTTGAGATGCCGAACCATATCAAGAATTAATGACCTTGACCGCTAACCCCAGTAAATCTAATCAAGCAAAGTTTTCCGGAGTTATCCACAGGTTATCCACAGGCTTTCAAAAGTTATCCACAGATTTTAGTGAGTTATCCACAGAGGTTTACAGCAGGTTAAGGCTTAGAACCAGATTCTGTGGATAACTTTGCCACACCGCTTTTTCCACAGCCCATTGTGGAAAAAAACGATCCAACCGAGTCTAAAGCACTGGTTTATCGTGGATTGGAGTTGTCTCACCGAAGTGTCGTCGGGGGTTCCCACCCCATTGACAACCCCACCCCCCAATAGCGCAGAATAGTGCGACCAAGGATCGTCGTAGGCCGCTGGTGACTGACCCAAAGTTTATCTACTCTCGTGGCAGAGCAGATGAGCTTAGTTTTTGGTCGGCACTCGTTTTACTTTGCCGTAACGCTGTATTCAAATCTTGGGATTTTACCCGTACCCTTCACTTGCGATACAAACACTCATGATTGCAACCGTCAGTATTTTGGCTGAAATTCCTGAAGCGCTGCATGAAACCCTTCAAAGCTATCTAGAGTCGCATCCAGACTGGGATCAAGACCGAGTTTTTGCAGCGGCACTCTCGCTCTTTTTGATCCAGAATGGGGACTGCGATCGCCGTGCCGCTAGAGTATATCTAGACACGCTCTTCAACCATGCCGTGAAATAATGCCCGCGCTACATTTAACCCAGTCGAGTGATATTGACCGATGACAAATTCTGCTGTGCGCATTGAAAACGAAACCCAGACGGCCTTTGTAGAGGCGTTGCCCCATCGCGGCGGCATTGTAATCCGCTGGAATATTGAAGGGCAGGAACTCTTCTACCTCGACGAAGAACGTCTGATGGCTGACCCTGCATTGAGTGTGCGGGGTGGCAACCCAATCCTGTTCCCAATTTGTGGCAATTTACCCAACAATACCTACACCGTAGGAGATCAGACCTACACACTTGTTCAGCATGGGTTTGCGAGAAACTTACCTTGGGCCGTCGTGAACCACACCGCCACAACCCTAGAAGTTGCCTTAGAAAGCAGCCCTGAGACTTTGGCGGTTTACCCGTTTGAGTTTTTGTTCAAGATGACCTACGAGCTTCAGGGTGAAAGCTTAGTGGTGCGATCGCACATTACCAATCGCAGTACCCAAACCATGCCCTTCTCGTTGGGCTTCCACCCTTACTTTGCGGTAGAAGATAAATCTAAGCTGACGTTTGACCTGTCTGCTGAGCAGCAGTTTGACAACGTAACGCAGAAAACCCAGCCATTTTCAGGAAAGGTCAATCTCAACGTACCAGAACTGGACATCGCGCTATTTCCGGTGACGAGTCAAACGGCAGCCATGAAGGGCGGCAAACGAACCATCGCGCTGACCTCCGATAAAGTTTTTACCACTTTGGTCGTGTGGACAGTGGAAGGGAAACCCTTTGTTTGTCTAGAGCCTTGGACAGCTCAGCGCAATTCTCTCAACACGGGCGTAGATCTTACGCATCTTGAGGCGGGTGAATCTATTGAGGCGGTGGTGACAATGACAGCTCAGTTGGGTGGCTAGGGATTGAAGGAAGCTGAGGCGATCGCATTAGGAACCCCTGGGCTGAGTGCAGTGCGATCGCCAGCACCCTTCAGGCTTTTCATTAGGCTTGCCATTTCTAGGGCATTCATGCCGTATTCCCAGCCCTTGTTGCTCTTAATGCCAGCGCGCTCCAATGCCTGCTGCATCGTATCGACGGTTAGCACACCAAAAATAATCGGGACACCCGTTTGCAGTGAGGTTGCAGCAATGCCCTTAGAGACTTCTCCTGCAACGTAGTCAAAATGAGGCGTACCGCCCCGAATGACCGCGCCCAAACAAATCACGGCATCATAGCGATTCGTGAGCGCTAACTGACGCGCCACCATCGGTATCTCAAAGCAGCCTGGAACCCAGGCGTAATCGACCTGAGAGCCGTGAGGGTCAATATCAACCCCGTGGCGCTGAAGACAGTCTTGACAACCTGCCAGCAGCTTTGTAGTCACGAGGTCGTTAAAGCGACCAATCACAAACGCCATTCGGAAAGCGTCTGCGTGGGCAAAGGTTCCTTCAAAAACAGCCATCGGCGATTTTTTGTAAAAAAATTAGGTTGTCTATTAAAGCTGAAGCAGGTTGATAGCCATTACAAGGCGATTTCGCAGTCTGCATCAACCTGCTGCGCTTACCTATCAGTGTAGCGTTAGGCCACCAGAAAATTGAGAGATGCAACGACCAATACCAGCCCAATCCACACAAAGGAACCGAGCCAAATCAGACGCTTGGACTGATCCCAGTTTTGCCCAGACGCATAGGCCACTGGCACACCCACGACTAGGATGAAAGACAGCACAACTAAGGCAAGCAAGGCCATGTCAAAGATAAATACCATTGTTTTCTCCCAATCAACCAGCGGGTCTATATAAAAGCAGGTTCTTAAGATATCAAGGAGCTGTCTGAGGACAGACACTCTGAATCGAACCAATTTTACCGCAAAAGAGATCCAAGCTTTTGTAATGTCCGGTTTTGTAAGGTTTCAGCGCATCATGGCTGCGTGACTAAGACAGCGTAAGAATTTGAGGCGATCGCCTTAAATTTCTGTCTCTATCGCGTTGTTTAAACGGATCATTCCACCTTTCGCCTCTTTGAGCAAATCATTCCAATCATCTGGAGGATGACCACTCTCCAGCATTTTTCTGAAAATTCGATAAGCGTCTGTATTGCTTTCATAGGCTCGCTTAGAGTTCTCATCATTGACCCAGGCGAGGAGGATTATTTTGCTCTCTTGGTGGTATCGGAAAAAGAGTCGGTATTGCTGAAAAAACTTAGCTCTAAACCAGTGTTTATGGGCATCTCCAAGCGTAGTGCCTTGTCGATAATCACTACGGGTTGGATCTTGCGGGATAACATCAAAGGCCAACTTTGCGATCGCAGCTAGGCGCTTTGTGGCGTTTTTTTGCTTGTAATCTTTAGGATTCTTGCGACGCAGATGCTCAACCTGCTCCACAAGGTCTTCAAATTGCCTAAGAAATAGAGGATGAGCGAATATGCTCCATCCATTAATCACAAGCGGCTGATCTTCAGGCAACTCTATTCATCCTCATCCAAGAGCGGCGCATCAAGATCAACATCCACGTCAAGAACCAAGGACTGCACATGACTCACTAAAGTGGCACTGAGGGCTTGCAAATTCTGAGGATTTCTTTCGATATCTTGTGCAAGAAAGTTCAGGAACCCTTCAAGAATGGGATCGCCCTCTGTTTGATTGGCTCGTGATATCCACACTTTGCCGTTAGGCTGTATGGTGTAGCAAATTTTATCGCGCTTACTTAGGCCCAGCGCTTTGCGAACTGGATCGGGAACGGTCGTCTGATAACGATCAGTAAGCGTAGATTCTGAGCATGGCACTGGTGTTGCAGCCATAGCGACCTCTAAGCCTTTTTGTGAAACGACACCTCAATGGTAATGCAATTGCATTGTCTAATCAACTGCAAATTCCTTGGGTTTGACCCCTAACAATAAATTTATGGATGTGGTTTTATGTCATCGCACTGCGGACTTTGACGTTTTGGGTGCAGCTGTCGGCTGTACTCGGCTCAATCCTGGTACGCGAATTGTGCTGTGTGGGGGTGCCCATCCTACCGTGCGCGATTTTTTGGCGCTCTACCGTGATGAATATCCGCTGATTGAGCAGCGATCGGTTTCACCCGCTCATCTCCGCACAATTACGGTAGTTGATGCTCAGCGCAGAGAACTGCTTGGCTCGGCGGCGGCATGGCTAGATCTGCCACAGGTGGAGGTGCGCCTTTACGATCATCATGTCCAGGCAGAATGCGATATCGCGGCGCAGGTGATTCAAATTGAGGCGGTGGGTTCTACAACGACGCTGATGGTAGAACATTTACGAACCCAAGATCTTGCTCTATCTATGGCGGAAGCAACGGTCATGGCCTTGGGCATTCATGTCGATACGGGGTCGCTGACCTATGATCACGCCACCCCAAGGGATGCAGCGGCGCTGACTTGGTTGATGGAGCAAGGCGCAAATCAACGAGCGATCGCCACCTACATTGAGCCAGGTTTTTCAGCGGCATTACAGGATTTACTGGGTGAAGCACTCTCCCAAATGCAGACGCAGACTGTTCATGGTCAGCGGATTGCCTGGGTGCTGCTCTCAACGCCGCATCATGTCCAGGGGCTATCAAGTTTGGCCTCGCAGCTTATGGTGCTAACTGAAAGCGATGCGCTGCTGTTGGGTCATTGCTACCAAACCCGCAGTTCTCAAAAAGAAAGATTTACGGTGATTGGTCGCTCTCGCATGAATGGCGTTGACTTGACTACTTTGCTCAAGCCTCTCGGTGGCGGTGGACATCCCCAGGCTGCTGCGGCAACTCTCGCCAGTGAAGATCCGCAGTCTGTTTTAGAGCAGTTGGTGAGGCAGTTAATGGAGCAAGTGCCCTTGCCTGCGATCGCCGCTGACGTAATGTCTTCCCCCGTGCGCACCATTTTGCCCAATACCGCCATTGACCAAGCACGACGGATTTTGCTGCGTTACGGACATTCAGGACTTTCGGTTGTGGATGTAGACGGTCAACTGGTGGGCATTTTGTCTCGACGCGACCTCGATATTGCCCTGCATCATGGGTTTGGTCATGCGCCCGTGAAAGGCTACATGAGCGCGCCCGTTCGCACCATCACCCCAGAAACCACGCTGCCTGAGATTGAGACGCTGATGGTGACATACGATATTGGTCGTTTGCCCGTTGTGCGCGACGAGCAGCTTGTGGGCATTGTCACCCGCACCGATTTATTGAGGCAACTCCACCATCTCAAAAATATCCGTAGCCAACATTTGCCTACCGCTGATGCCGCTGCCTGTACCTCTATTCCGCAGCGGCTTGATCAGGCTTTACTGCCTAAGCTACGGGAGATTTTGGCAGTAGCCGCTGCCGCCGCCCAATCTCAAGGTTGGCAGCTTTATCTCGTCGGGGGAGCCGTGCGAGATTTACTGCTGGTGCCAGAAAATAGCACCATCATTTTTCGAGAATTTGATCTGGTCGTTGATGGCGAAAATACGCAGAAAAACCAAGGCGCTGGCGTTGCGTTAGCCCATCGGCTTCAGACCCACTTTCTTGAAGTGCAGCTTCAGGTCTACGGTCAATTCCAAACGGCCTCTCTGCTCTGGCGTGACGATGCAGATATTGGCTCTTTTTCTGTAGACATTGCGACTGCCCGCAGTGAGTTTTACCCGTACCCTGCTGCCAACCCAGAAGTGACGGCTAGCTCCATCCGTCAAGACCTTTATCGACGGGACTTTACGGTAAATGCATTGGCGCTTCGTCTCACTCGTCAGGGCTTACCGCAGAACCAGACGGCTGAATTGCTAGACTTTTTTGGTGGGTTAGAAGACCTTAAGCACCGCCAAATTCGGGTGCTGCATCCCAATAGCTTTATTGAAGATCCCACCCGCATTTTTCGGGCGGTTCGTTTTGCTACCCGCCTTGGGTTTACCCTAGAGCCACAAACGGAAGCCTATATCCGCCATGCGATCGCCAGTGGCATCTATCAGCACATCACAAAAAATGGCGGCAAAGCCCCCGCGCTCCAGTCACGGCTCCAAAATGAACTCAAGTATATTTTTAAGCTGCCAAACTGGTCAGATGCCCTGAAACTGATGCTCCATTTGGGCGCACTTCAGTGCATTCACCCCAGCCTCAACCTAGATGGCAGCGATTGGCAGCGACGGTTTAACATCGCGCTGGGCTGGCACCATTATTTTGACCCCCAAGCAAAATGGATGGCTCCGTGGCTCTTAATTCTGGAGCTGCTGCTGCTGAACTTGCCAGAGGCGGATCGCAGTGCGGTTGCAGTTCAGCTCCATTTACCAGATTTAACGCAGGTTCGCTTCAAGCTTTTTACAGCAGCCCAAGCACAGATTGCCGTATTAGATAATGTGACATCACCCAGTCAGATTGTGGCGTGTCTTAAACCCTATGATTTGCCATTGCTCATTGAGCTGGCCGCGGGTGCGGCGGTTCCTGTGCGACGCCAGATCTGGCGATACCTCACCCACTGGCAATCCGTTAAGCCTTTGCTGACGGGGAACGATCTGATTCAGCTTGGCTATCAACGGGGGCCTCAATTTAAAGCCATATTAGATGCGGTGTTAGCTGCCACGCTAGATGATGTGATTCAAACGCGAGACATGGCGATCGCCTGGGTTCAGATGCATTTTCCTCTCTAAGTCCCGTAAAAGACTTTCATAAACAGATCCACCTGCATCAAGCCTTCCCGTAATGAGTTCAGCGTTTTTTCACATACTTGCGTCGCCTGTTGTAATGCCTGATCTTCCATCTGCTTTGCCAAAAGATTCATTACGTCAGCCCCGACGTTATAGCTGGCGATCGCAACTTGGCTGGCTAACGGCTTTACTGCCCCAAATGATCGGGTTTCAATCATCTGGTGCAGATCATTGAGAAGTGTGGTTACAGAGTCTTTATAAGAAGTCAGCAGTTCTAGCTCAAAAGCACGATCATTGCCAGAAATCATCCGCAGATGCTCTAAGTTGATGGGCTGGTCTTTAATAAAAATAAATTCCAACGCTTCAGACCCACCAAAGCAAAGATGATCGCCAAAGGTTAACGTCTGCGGCTGCTCTGGTGGTAGCGGTACGCCATTGAGCATGGTTCCGTTTTTACTGCCCAAGTCTTCGATGTAAAACTTTTGTGGCGAGAACGAAATTTGGGCATGGTTACGGGAGATAAACTCAGCCTCTGGTAAATCTCGAAAGTCTAGATCTGGCACAAACGAATCGCTCCGCTTGCCAATACTGATGGGGCTTGAGAGCAGCGGCAGATCATAAAACACGCTGGTCGGACGATGGAGCAACCGCACCCCGTGACGATGGAAAGTTGTTGCCAGAGATTCGTCACCCTCCTGATCGAGGATATCTCCCGTCAGCATATTGGTAGAAGGATCTAAATCCCCCGTATTTTCGTGAAGTACGGTTCCCTCAGGCTGAACCGAGGCTCCACACTGGTAGCAAAAGCGCGAAAAGGCAAATACAGTTGCGCTACAGACACCGCAAATTTCACGATGGTCAAAACTTTTACTGCACTTTGCGCAGGCCAAAGAATCAGGATGATTAAGGTGAAAGCAGGCTGGACAGATAATTGCCATAGTGCAGATGAACGCTCTTGGTTGAGACTTTAGCGCGTTTGGCGGAAATATCCCATAGACTCATCCATTTTTCAAACCCTGCTCCAAAAATTTGAATCTTACCGCCAGTGCGAGAGCGACCCAACAACGGTAAAATGAGATGCCGATTGTTCTTGCCAAGCAGTAGCTTCATGATTTCAAGTAATGACTTTCGATCCGGCGTAAGTATTGAGTTAGACGGTGCAGTTTGGCGGGTGGTGGAATTTCTCCACGTGAAGCCTGGTAAAGGGGCAGCCTTTGTGCGCACCAAACTCAAAAATGCTCAGTCCGGCAGCGTGATTGAGCGCACGTTCCGCGCGGGGGAATCACTGCCTCAGGCGAATCTCGAAAAAAGCGTGATGCAGCACACCTACAAAGAAGGTGAGCAGTATGTCTTTATGGACATGGATACCTACGAAGAATCCAACCTGACTAAGGCTCAAATTGGCGATCGCGTCAAATACCTTAAAGAAGGCATGGAAGTCAACGTCGTGCGTTGGGGCGAGCAAATTTTAGAAGTAGAATTGCCTAACTCTGTCGTGTTAGAGATTATCGAAACCGACCCAGGGCTTAAGGGCGATACCGCGACAGGCGGCACCAAACCCGCCATTGTAGAGACGGGTGCCCAGGTGATGGTTCCTCTCTTCATTACCATTGGAGAGCGCATCAAAATTGATACCCGCAGCGATTCCTATTTAGGACGTGAATCAGGGTCGTAAGTAAGGAAGGTAACTGTGGAATTTGATCTGAACCAGGTTCGTGAGCTGCTAGCCATCCTTAACCAAACGGATGTGGAAGAGCTATGCCTTAAAAGCAGCGATTTTGAATTAACGATTCGCAAGGGCAGTTCTTCCTCGGCAGCAGCGGCGGTGCCAAGCGCCACTACCGCGCCCATTTCAGCAGTGGCGGCTGAACCTGTCAACCTCGTTTCAGCGGCGGCTGCACCTAACTTAGTTGATAAAAACTGGGTTGAAGTGACGTCTCCAATGGTAGGCACTTTTTATAGAGCGTCAGGTCCAGATGAACCGCCTTTTATTGAAGTGGGAGATATCATCCGTAAAGGCCAAGCCATCTGCATTATTGAAGCCATGAAGCTCATGAACGAGCTAGAGGCTGAAGTGAATGGTGAGGTGATGGAAATCTTGGTTGAAAACGGTAAGCCCATTGAGTTTGGTCAACCGCTAATGCGCGTTAAAACTGGCAATTAGAAAAGCCCTTAAAGATCGTGAATTAGATAAAGTCCAATTTTTAGAAAACCCTCATGTACGTAGGGGCAGGTTTAGCTAATACTGCGTTGGAGAATCCTAGATTTATCGACAAAACCTGCCCTTACAAAACCTGAATGTTATTTTATTCTCATTCCTAAGCATCAGCAGGGTCTTCTAAAATAGCGTCCTTCAAATCTGCTTGTCTAAAATTGGCTCCCATCAGGTCTGCGCCTCTAAGGTCTGCACCTTTTAGATTGGCCTTGAAGAGATTCGCATTCTTTAAATTTGCGCCTCTAAGATTAGAGTGACTTAAGGTTGCACTTTCTAGGCTTGCGCCACAGAGAGACGCACCTGCTAGGTCAACTGAGCTGAGTAATGCATGACTTAAATTAGCGCCGCTAAGATCTGCGCCGCTAAGGTCTGCGCCAATCAGCTTTGCCTTCGTCAAGTTAACGCGGGTCAAATTCGCACGGATAAAATTAACGCCGTGTAGCGCAGCATTGCTAAGGTCTGACCCACTTAAGTTGATATGGCTTAGCTCTAGTAAACTTAAGTCAGCATGAGCTAAGCTTGCCTTCACAAAAAGACGTTCACCGTGGGTGTATCTCTGCTGGAGTTGCTGAGCATCCATAAACACCTTCTGTAAAGGTAAAGATCCCTTAGCTTAATCTTAAAAATAAGCAAAGCGGGAGATTAAGATTTCTAAGCCGGATAAATGCGCAACCGACGGTTGGGTTCCTCGCCAAAGCTTTGGGAATGAAGTCGATAGTGTTCGATCAGCTCATGCTGCATCTTACGGACTAGGGCAGGGCGCGGCAGCAACTCGACGGGCTGGCCTTTGGGAATTACAATTTGCTCAACCGCCAATCGCGCTTCTTCCAGGGCTTCCATTTCATCGTCGTTGCGACCTGTCGAAAACATGTTGATGTCTAGCACTTCAGCATCAGGGTCATCCATATCGAGCAGTCGCCGCAAACCTCGGGCAATCTGCGGAATAGAGTTGGACTTAATGCTGATGATGGGCACCTGCTTAATGCGAGCAACCTGCTTCAGTTTGGCATGGCTTTTAACATGCGATCGCAACGCAAACACAACATCTGCGTGGTCAATATCTTTGGTCAGCACCACGGGTAAACGTAGGGTTTGGATGACCTGATCGAGCTGAGATCGACTTACTGCATAGGGATAAACATGGAGCGGTAGATCTTCGCCGTTGGGGCCTTGTTTACGCTCAAAGTCTTGGCTCAATTCATCGGAGGGCGGCTGCCGGAATGAGTTATCTAAGAGCGCCTGAAATTCTCGCACGTTAGACCCTGGCGCATCTAAGGCCAGAGAAGGCAGGGGCAAAGGCTGGATCCGGCCTGCGCCACCCCATCCGGTTTTTGCGAGTCGCAGCGCGTCTAAATCTGCGGCTGGGCTAGGGGTTGAGGGCTGCGCTTGCGGCGGGTGGGTAATTTTAACGTCGCCTTGCTCATCTACGGTGCGCTCTTGGGGCACGGGCACACGTCCGCGCAGGAGGTTATCGACGGCGATCGCCACGTCTTCGTGAATATTCCAGCGCTGGCGCTCTAGCATTTCGATCGCAATTTCAAAGGTCGGCGGGGCTTTGCGCTCCAAGATACTTTTTTGGGTGCCTCGCCGTCTTGCCTCATCGTCGCCCAGGGTGACGGACTGGATGCCGCCAATCAAGTCCGAAAGGGTCGGATTTTTCATGAGGTTATCAATATGGTTGCCGTGGGCGGTGCCAATGAGCTGTACACCACGTTCTGCGATAGTACGGGCGGCGATCGCCTCTAGTTCTGTCCCAATTTCGTCAATCACAATGACTTCCGGCATGTGGTTTTCCACGGCCTCAATCATGACTTGGTGCTGTAGCTCCGGTCGCGCCACCTGCATCCGTCGGGCACGACCGATGGCAGGGTGAGGCACGTCGCCATCGCCTGCAATTTCGTTGGAGGTGTCAATAATGACCACGCGCTTGTTGAGGTCATCGGCAAGGACGCGGGCAATTTCGCGTAGGGCAGTGGTTTTGCCCACGCCAGGGCGACCCAACAGCAAAATGGAGCGTCCGCTTTCGATGAGGTCACGGATCATGAGGGTGGTGCCAAACACGGCGCGACCTACCCGACAGGTTAGCCCAATAATGGTGTCTTGGCGGTTGCGCATAGCGCTGATGCGGTGGAGGGTACGCTCAATGCCTGCACGGTTATCGCCGCTGAAGTGACCCACCTGGCTAATGCAATAGTCGAGTTCTTCGCGAGTGACGACGGTGGTAGACAATCGCTCTGCGGTTTGGGGGAACCGCGCTTCAGGTTCGCGGCCTAGGTCTAGAACGACCTCAATGAGGGTATCTTTTTGGGGATGGTTTTGGAGGTGATCGCGTAAATCGGGGGGCAGAATGTAGAGCAGTTTTTCTAAATCGTCGGTAATGATCTGTCTTTCCCCAGGTGCTGCTGCTTGTTCAACCATGGTGTTGTGAGGATCGGTATGACCGATTTTATGGATTTTTTAGAATGCTGATAATGACTGTACTTTCGTTAACCCAAAAATTTGGGGCTTTGCTGGTGCTGCATTGTGGCTGATCCCCCATACCCGATAAGATGCTGCACACATTCTGACAAAGATTTCCCCTATCTGACTATGAATTGTGGCTTAAATTCAAGAATTAATCGGCGCTGTAACCCAAGGCTTCCCAAACGGGCAAGTTTCAGCGCGATGTATCGGTGAAGCCCTTGGCTCTCGTAATGGGACAATCAATTCAGCCACCGTAAGTCTTTGACCTTGTGAAAACAGATCCAATTTTCTATCAACTATTCCAAACCTTCCCCAGCGTCTTCTTCGAGTTGATCGGTCGCGCTCCAGAGGAGGCAACAGCTTATGAATTCCGGTCAGTGGAAATTAAACAGACAGCCTTCCGCATTGATGGGGTATTCATTCCGGTTTCCAGTTCAGCCCAAGAGCCGATTCTGTTTGTAGAAGTCCAGTTTCAAAAAGACCCCGATTTTTATTTTCGACTCTTTAGCGAGATTACGCTGTATCTGCGCCAATACAAACCAACCAGCGATTGGCAAGCCGTCGTCATTTATCCTACCCGCAGTGTTGAAGCACCAGAACCCTTGGCCTATCAAGATTGGCTGAGTATGCCTAAGATTCGGAGGCTGTATCTAGATGAGCTAAAAGTAGAGAACGAACCCTCTTTAGGAGTAGGCATGGTTCAATTGGTCGTTGAATCCGAAGATTGCACGACCGCAAAAGCTAGAAGATTGATTTCTAAAGCTCAACAAGACATTGGCGATCGCACGACTCAGCGCAAAATATTAGAATTGATTGAAACCATAGTGGTCTACAAATTTCCAAAGAAAAGTCGTCAGGAGTTAGAAGCCATGCTGGGATTAGGCGATCTTAAAGAAACCAGATTCTATCAAGAAGCTAAACAAGAAGGTGAACAAAAAGGTGAACAAAAGGCAAAGGTTGAATCTGTACCTCGGCTACTACAAATGGGGTTGACCCTAGAGCAGATTTCCCAAGGTTTAAATTTACCCATTGAAGCCGTTAGACAAGCCGCTCAATCGCAATAACCAAAAAATTGAGATTGCACAATAAATATACGGCTTCCTTACTGTCCCGCGATTCCAGAATCCTTGGCTGATCGAGTTAGCTTAAGCTCTGCACAGTGCGGTGAATACGCTTGATGACTAATGGCTCCCAGAACGGTGATCGTTTGGCGTTGAGCGTTGGTCAAGCCGTTGGCACCCGTAATATCCATATCAGTGTAGGGGCGTGGAACCTCTAAGCGTTGGAGGGGTTCTCCCGTTTTTAAGTCCCAACATTGAACGGTTTCATCTTGACTGCCGCTCAGCAGAATATCGGCGGACAACAGCGCTAATGACCAGGCCCAATGTTCGTGACCAGAGAGGGTTTGCAGACATTGACCTGTCTGTAAGTTCCATTGTTTGATGGTGCGATCGCCACTGCTGCTAAACAACCTCTGACCATCGACACTGAAACGCACACACAGAACAGACTGCGAGTGACCGCTGAGGGTTTGGAGGCGATCGCCTGTTTCGACATCCCAAATGATAATATTGCCGTCTTCTCCGGCAGTTGTGAGCCATTGACTATTGGGGCTAAAGGCCACTGCCCAAACCCGATTGGAGTGGGCATACCAGGTGCGAACGCATTCGCCAGACTCAGGATTCCACAGCTTCAACATTTGTTCGTATCCGCCCGAGGCCAGCCATTGTCCATTGGGGCTAAACGCAACAGAAAGGGCGGAACCGACGTGGCCTTCGAGGGTATGGGTGCAGTGGCCAGTTTGGAGATCCCAAAGCTTCACGGTGCGATCATAGCTGGCACTGGCGAGGGTTTTGCGATTGGGATGAAAGGCTATATCCCAGATCCAGCTTTGGTGGCCTTGGAGAGTAATGCGGCACTGATACGTCTCTGGGTTCCAGAGTTTAATGGTGCGATCAAGGCTACCGCTGGCGAGGGTGTGACCGTCGGGGCTAAAGGCGATCGCCAGTATCCGGTTTTGGTGTCCCCGTAGGGTTTGGAATGGATCAAGGGTGATTTGAGCGGTAGTCATTGTTTCTGGGGGCACTTGCCACAGGCGCACGGTTTGATCTTCATGGGCGCTAGCTAGAAGGGTGCCGTTAGGATGCAGCGAAATTGCATAAATGCCGTTGCTATGCCCCTGAAGGGTGGTGGTGGGTTCGCCTGTGGCAGGGTTCCAAAAGCGCGTGGTGTGGTCATCGCCACCGCTGGCGAGAAGATTGCCGTTAGGATGGAATTTAACGCACCAGATGCGATTGGTATGTTTTTTGAGTATCTGGGTGCAAGTGCCACTGCGGGTGTTCCAGAGGCGAACGGTTTGGTCGTAGCTGCCGCTGGCAAGGGTGCGACCGTTGGGGCTAAAGGCCACGCTGAGGGCTGGGGCTTGATGACCAGATAGCGTATGCAGACAGTTTGCCGTGGCAGTACACCATAACTTTATAGTGCCGTCCATGCTGGCGCTGGCAAGTTGGAGTCCATCGGGGCTGAGGGCGATCGCCATGATCCATTGGGTGTGTCCGGTAAAGATTTTGAGGCAGTCTCCGGTGTGGAGATCCCAGTAGCGAATACAGTTATCTTCGCCGCCACTATAGAAATGCTGTCCATCGGGGGCAAAGACGACACCCCAAACGCACTTTTCATGCCCTATAAAGGTTTGCACAGAATTTCCCGTTGCCAAATTCCACAGCTTGACGGTGCCATCGGTGCTGCAACTCAGCAAAGAAGACCCATCAGGACTAAAGGTCACATCGGTCACAATATTGGTATGACCTTGCAGGATTTTGTGACAGTGACCTGTGGCGGTGTCCCATAGGCGAATGGTTTGATCCTGCCCGCAACTGGCTAGTCGAGTACTATTGGGGCTGAAGGTGACGGCCCAAGTCCAGAAATCATGCCCAATACATTTCGCGGTGGGATGCATTCCCATAACGGACCAAAGGGCAACGTTACCGTTGCTATCACAGGTGGCAAAACGGTTTCCATCGGGGCTAAAGGCAATGCTGGTAATGCCGCCAAAGGTATTGGCAAAGCTGCACTGACGAAAGGTTGCTTGGGTGAAGTTTGTGCGACGCAGCGAAATATCGTGCAGGATTGCCTGACGCAGGGTTAGACCAGAAAAGTCATAGCCTGTGAGATCGGTTTTGAGGTGGCGAAATAGGTTCAGCAAGTTGCCGCCGCCGTAGCCGATCTGACTGGAGGGAAGGGTTTGCAGATGTTGGCATAGTTTTTTTAGGTGTTGGGATAAGGCGATCGCACTGCCAAAGTGCCCCATTAAGTGATCGATAATGGGTTGCAGGATGAAGCGGGTTTGGCAATCACGGAGGTTTTCTGAGGTTTGGGCTTTGATGAGGGCGTGGCTGAGAAAGGTCTGGGGGGCGATCTCCTTGATTTCATTACAAATCTGCTGAGTCAGTTCATCAATGAGACATTCCATGATGACGGGCTGGAGGGTGAAGCGAATGGAATTGCCCTCACCCCCAACCCCTCTCCCGCTGGGAGAGGGGAGTAAGAGGTCATGTTGCTCATTAGCTGCGGTGGATAAGGCATTTTCTTGTTCCCTCTCCCGCTGGGAGAGGGTTAGGGTGAGGGCTGTCTGTGCCGTCTCGATGAGAGATCGCCGTTTCAAAGACTCCAACGCTTCCAGTAGCTTTGCCTTCGTTGGCTCTGGCACTAAATCTGATTGGAGCTGTTCGACCAAGACGGGTTCGTAGTTGATTGCTAACCAGTAGAGAATGGCTTGCTCTAAAGCTGACAGTCGCTGGAGCTGTTTGGTGAGGAGCTTTTGGAGTCCGTTAAAGACGCCGGAACCCTGCTGCAAAAATAGGGCAATGTTGCCATCAAACAAATCACAAATCGAGGTGGAAATAATTTTGAGGGCGAGGGGATGACCTCGGTAAAAGTCGATGAGGCGCTGAAGCTCTTGTTCTGTCCCTATGAGTTCTTTTTGGTGGAGAATTTGGGTGCTGGCGGTGCTGTCTAGTCCGCCCAGGTAAAGGGTGCGGACGGGGAGGCGATCGCCCTCCATTCCATCCATGCCTTCCGGTTTCTCGCGACTGGTGATGAGGATGCAGCTATTGTGGGCAATTTCCCCAACGTACTGAAGTAGTTCGCCATAGTCTTCATGGGCAGGCTGAAACACGCCGCCCAGTTGTTCTGCTTGCAGCAGTACGTCGAAGTTATCCAGAATAATGAGGCAGCGGCTTTCGCGCAGGTATTCGATGAGCTGTTCGAGTTTGGCTGGGATAGTATCTGGCAGGCTTTGTTCAAGAGAGGGTGCAAGTACCTTGAGTAAATCATTTAGAAGGTCGATCAGGGCTGGGGCTGATTTAAGCGATCGCCAAATCAATACATCAAATTCGTCTTGCAGGGTTTGGGCGCAGCGAATGGTAAAGGAGGTTTTGCCCATGCCGCCCATGCCTAAGATGCTGATGAGCCGACAGCGATTATCTTTAACCCATTGGGTGAGGGTGATGAACTCGCGATCGCGCCCAAAAAAGAGCGGAACATCGGCAGCGGTGCCCCAGTCAGCCCTGCGTGGTGTCGCTGAAGCAGGGGCTAAAACTGTAGTGTGCTGTTCTTGTGCGTGGCGGCGCAACACGGTTTTGAAGTTGCTTTTAGAAACCTTTTCGTTCAGGATTTGAGACAATTTTCGCCAGAGCTGGAAACCTACATCGCGGATATAGTCGTCGTCGTAGCCTGTGGTTTCAGCAATTTGGGTATAGGTTTGCCCTTCCCAACATCCGCGCACGATTAGCTCTTGGAGGTTGCTCAGTCCATTAGGAGTCAGGACGGCATCCAGCACCGACAGTACGTCCTCAACAGACTTCATTATTATCCCCTTGCCCTAAATTGTTTAACCCCACAATCTCCTAGAACAATCTCTGGACAAGGGCTTGTGCATTTATGCACCCAATTTAACCCTTTCCCAGAGAAAAACCAGATTTTTAATGATTTTTAATCACAGCTTAAATGCCTGAGAAGATTTATTTTGTCTATGGATAAACAAATGACCGCTTAAGGCTTACCCCCGCCTCCACGGTCAGAAATGTCCACAATCCCAAGGGTCAAACATAGGGCTTTCTCAATACGGCTTTATGTTTGACTTCTCTAGAGACAAATCGCTCTTTTCGATTCTGGTAGGTGATTGGGGGCAACACTTTGCGATGATTGCAGATCAATCCTCAACTGTGCTGTAGGTTACGTTTTTGAGCGACGGCAGTTCAGTGGCGATCAATGCCCAATCCGCCTTCGGGCATCCAGTACGTAGGATGCGCCAATTTGCAGAATACAAGCAATCCCTGCTCTAAGAGGCTGTTTTAAAAGTCTCTCCATCCTCTCCATTCGCCCCCCAACCCACGCCATTTCCCTCAAGTCGGGAAGCCCGCCCACGGGAGTGGCTCCCCATCCTGGGGGACTTAAGAGTGGGCAAAGTCCCCCAGAATGGCAGGGCTGGTTTATTGGTGAGAGAAAAAAGAAAATAGAGAAAACGCTATGGACTGAATCTCCGATGAATCTGATTGAACATCTCCAACAAGTTCCAGATTTTCGCACCCAGCCTCGCTATCCACTGTGGGTGATTCTGG
>JBGSVR010000054.1:0-2424 GCA_041752855.1 Thermosynechococcaceae cyanobacterium | reverse complement strand
CAGAATCACCCACAGTGGATAGCGAGGCTGGGTGCGAAAATCTGGAACTTGTTGGAGATGTTCAATCAGATTCATCGGAGATTCAGTCCATAGCGTTTTCTCTATTTTCTTTTTTCTCTCACCAATAAACCAGCCCTGCCTCCTGGGAGGGGATTACTGGACTGGTCAATGGCAAGGGAGTCGGGCGAAGAGGGGAGATAAGCACAGGCTTCCTCCAGCATTAACCGCGCCAAAGTCGTCGATTTCCCTGAACCCGGTCGTCCCACCAGCAACACCTGCCGATGTTCTTTTACACATTTACGAACCCCTTCTAAAACTGGGAATCGTTTAACCTTCTCCTCGGGCATCCGAGCTTCTACCCCAAAACCCTCCATTCCTATAGGATGATCGCGTTGCACTGTCTGCACCATCAACCTAAAATCAAACGGCGTTTTCCAGGGCTGCGGCTCATTCCGTTCCTGAGCTTGAGTTTCCACATCTGTCAGCGTGTAGAGCTGCCACCACTGCGCATAGTGGGTGCTAATGGATTGCAAATAGGGCTGAAAATCGATTTCCGCAGCCATGCTGGACAATGCGTAGGGTTTGTTTCTCTTCACCTGTTTCTCTGTGGTATGCGATCGCCCCAACTCCCCCTCACCCTGAGATTTCATCTTAGTTTTATATTCGGGTGGCACTCTAAGCAACAGTGCCGCATTAAAGACTCTAAAGTGCTGAACCCCTGCGCGATCGCCCTATCTGACCTAACCCAGAATGCTCAATTCCATCCTTAAGTGGGCGATCACCCGTCGTTGGCTGGTTGTGTTGGGCACTATTCTCCTTATGCTGTGGATCGGGCGAACCGTACCCCAGATGCCCTTAGATGTATTGCCTGCCTTCGCCCCACCGCAAGTCGAGATTCAAACCGAAGCCTCTGGGCTTGCCCCCGAAGAAGTGGAATCCTTAGTGAGCTTGCCCATAGAAAGTGCGCTCAACGGCACCCCTGGCGTTACAACAGTCCGATCTTCCTCGGCTGCGGGGATTTCCGTGGTGCGGGTTGTTTTCAACTGGGGCACCGATTTATTTCAGGCCAGACAACTGGTAACAGAGCGATTGCAGCAGGCTCAGGGTAAATTGCCCCAAGGGGTCGAAACGCCACAGATCTCGCCGCCGACCTCTCCCATCGCCACGATCGCCACCTATGCCTTCACGATTGATCGCAAACTCTCCTCTGGTCAATCGCCAACCTCCATGATGGAACTGCGTCGGCTGATCGACTGGCAAGTGACCAATCGCTTACTCGCCGTTCCAGGCGTTAGCCAAGTCTTAGCGTTTGGTGGGGATGTCCGGCAGTATCAGGTGTTGGTTGACTCATCCCAGCTAAAAGCCTTTAATGTGTCGCTAGAGGAAGTCACCCAGGCGGTGAAAGCGGCAAATGTCAATGCCCCAGGTGGCTATCTCATTACACCCGATCAAGAAACGCTGATTCGGGGTATTGGGCGGGTTGAAGGACTCGAAGATCTCAAGCAATCGGTGGTGACGGCACGCAAAGGAACGCCCGTAAGACTCTCTGATGTGGCAGATGTGCAGATTGGCGCTGCCATTTCGCGGGGGAATGGCAGTCTCAACGGTCAACCAGCGGTGATCATGATGGTGAACAAGCAGCCGCTCATGGATACGCCCACGGTCACGCGATCGGTAGAAGCAGCGATGAAGGAGGTTGAGGCTGGGCTACCGCAGGGAGTGAAGGTGAGGCGCACCTTTAGTCAAGACACCTATATTGAATCCTCCGTCGAAAATGTTCGGGCTGCGCTGATTGAAGGCGGAATCATTGTGGCCTTGGTGTTGATTCCGTTTCTGATGAACTGGCGGATGTTGGTGATTTGTTTTGCGGCGCTGGTGATTTCACTGCTGGTGGGCTTATTGCTGCTCAGCGGCCTGGGGCAAAGCTTAAACACCATGACCTTGGGCGGCTTAGCCGTCGCCATTGGCTCTGCGGTGGATGATGCAATTGTAGATGCGGAAAATGTTTACCGCAGCCTGCGAGAAAATCACCATTCGGCTCAGCCTCGCCCTTTACTCGATGTAGTTTTGGAAGGCTGTCAAGAAGTCCGCGATTCAGTTTTTGGAGCCACGGTAATTACCATCGTCGTGTTTGCCCCCATTTTTGCGCTGACGGGCGTTGAAGGCAGCATTTTTTCACCGATGGGGCTGGGCTACCTTGCGGCGGTTTTGGCCTCTAGCGCAGCCGCGCTCACCATTACCCCAGCACTTTGTGCCATTCTGTTGCCCCACGGATCTCTACCCGAACAAGAACCGCGTGTTGCCCGTTTCTTCAAAGCCCTCTATGCACCTTGGCTCAATTTTGCGTTACGGCGTTCCGGCATTATTCTGAGTGGTGCGATCGCCCTCTTAGTCGCAGCCCTCCTGATTGTTCCAAGCCTGGGA
>JBGSVR010000053.1:0-1895 GCA_041752855.1 Thermosynechococcaceae cyanobacterium | reverse complement strand
GCCTGAATCGGCAGATGATGGGGCGGCAGCAGCTTCTGAAACGAAAGAACTGGAAGTCTAGAGAGAGGCGAATCTTTTGACTCACATACTCCCCGACTTTCAGGATTTAACCCTGGCAGAACAGGTTGCCCAAATGCTCGTAGTGCGAGCTTCGGGGCATTTATTCGATCATCAAATTCTGTACCCCACCTGGGAGCCAAAGGCCGATACGCTGCGCCACTACCTTCAAGATTTAGCGGTGGGCGGCGTGATTGTGCTAGGGGGCAGTGCGGCAGAAATTGCCCTGCGATCGCAGCAGCTCCAAGACTGGGCGAAGGTGCCGCTATTTATGGCGGCTGATATTGAAGAAGGCGTAGGTCAGCGGTTTTCTGGGGCGACCTGGTTTGCACCACCAATGGCTCTGGCGGCGATTGCCAAAACCGATCCCACAACCGCTGCTCATCTCGCCACCGAAATGGGAGCATACACCGCGCAAGAAGCCCTAGCCATAGGACTTAATTGGGTTCTAGCACCCATCACCGACGTTAACAACAACCCTCAAAACCCCGTCATTAATGTCCGCGCTTTTGGCGAAACCCTAGAGGTTGTCAGCCAACTCGCAACGGCTTTTATCCAGGGCGCACAGCAGCATCCAGTGCTGACCACCGCGAAGCATTTTCCAGGTCACGGCGATACCGCTACAGACTCCCATCTAGATTTGCCCGTTATTCCTCATGCGTTAGAACGGCTCCAAAGTCTTGAATATCTGCCCTTTAAGGCTGCGATCGCCGCTGGGGTCGATAGCGTTATGAGTGCCCATCTGCTAATCCCAGACCTTGATGAAACCTACCCCGCGACGTTATCTCCTCGCATTTTGACAGGAGAACTGCGAGAGGCATTGGGGTTTGATGGAATTATCGTGACGGATGCATTGGTAATGGGGGCGATCGCAGACCGTTACGGTGCCAACGAAGCCGCCGTGTTAGCCGTAGAGGCCGGAGCCGACGTGCTGATGATGCCCCTTGACCCACCTGGCGCAATTCAGGCTATTTGTGCCGCCATTGAAAGTGGACGAATTTCCGCAGATCGAATTCTGGCTTCTCTAGAGCGGATCTGGCGAGCCAAACAAAAGATTTTTACCCTAGAGGTAGCAGAAAAGGGCACTCACCACCACGATTGGGAGCAGCGCCCCCCTGCGCCAATTCAACTTGACAAGTTGGCTCAGCCCGCTGCGCAGCAGGCAGCAGCAAAAATTTTAGAGAAGTCTTCTCAGTTTCGCGGCGTTATCCACAAGGCAGAAGGTTTTGCCCGTAACGTGATCGTGGTCGATGACCTGATTGGGTGCGATTTTCTCAATCGTAAAGCCCCCGCCATTGCTATTCCTCAACTGCATGGCTATCAAACGCTCTATCTGGTTGACCGTCATAGCCCTGCCCAACCCTATGAGCTGGTGCAGGCCAATCCCGAACCCACCATTCTTCAGCTTTTTATCCGAGGCAATCCCTTTCGTGGGAGTGCTGGACTCAGTCAGCTTGCCAAGGATTGGTTTGATGCGCTACTGCAAGCGGGTCAGCTACGCGGATTGGTGATCTATGGCAGTCCCTATACGCTAGAGATGTTTGTGCCGCTGTTACCGCCAGAAATGCCCTATGGGTTTTCCTATGGTCAAATGCCAATGGCTCAGGCGATCGCCCTTCAGTCTCTTATGCCCAACTAGAGAATTGGGAAGAAGTCATACACCTTGCACGCCCTCATCCCCTAACCCCTTCTCCCTAGGCAGGGCTGGTTTATTGGTGAGAGAAAAAAGAAAATAGAGAAAACGCTATGGACTGAATCTCCGATGAACCTGATTGAACATCTCCAGCAAGTCCCAGATTTTCGCACCCAGCCTCGCTATCCACTGTGGGTGATTCTGG